>DATCYL010000214.1:0-2336 GCA_036570305.1 Lachnospiraceae bacterium | reverse complement strand
TATTTTAAATTAGCTATAAAAGGAGAGGGGATATGAAAGTAGCTATTACTATGGAACTAAGAAAATGGATAAAAAGTCCCTATTGGAAGATTTCTTTTCTCTTGGGAAATATTATGTGTTTTCTTTCTTTTTATTATAATGTAACAGCCTATCATGCGACTTTGGATCTGCTTTCTTTAAAAAATATAGAGGATCCTTTGACAAGAAACGCTTACCCTTTATTTAGTAATTGGGTTGGAGGTGAAGGCTATTCTCTGGGAAGCATTTTATACTTTTTTGCCTTTCCTATTCTGGTGGCAAGTTTTTTTGGCTGGTCTTATCTGGAAGAGAAAAACAAAGGATATATGAAACTACTTATGGCAAAAGAAGGTAGAAAAAGGTATTTACTATCAAAGTTTTGTGCTGTTTTCTTGACAGGCGGGATTGCTATGTGCCTACCTCTACTCATTAATTTTTGGATAACTGCCATGTTTTTTCCTGCCTTTAGACCGGATATCATGAATGCTACCATCACGGGTGTGTTTCCTAATTCTTTTTTATCGATTGTATATTATACACATCCTATAGGTTATGTTCTTTTATATCTGCTTTTGGATTTTTTAATAGGGGGTAGTCTGGCAGCTTTTTGTTTAGGGATGTCGTCGTTTCTAAAATGGAAATGGTTAGCGGTTTTGTCTCCGTTTTGTCTTTGTTTAGTTTTGAATGTTTTAGCGGATTTTTTATTTAAAGCTACGAATTTTCTACGGATACAGATTTCTCCCTTTTATTTTGCAAGAGGGGTGGAGACTCTAGTTCCCACATCAGGATTTGTTATAGTCTTTTTTGTCTTGCTTTACTTTTGTTTGTGTACTTTGCTTACTATAGGAAAATGAGGAAATGTGATGTTATGTAAGATGCTGCTATGGGATTTTAAAAATGGAATAAAAAATCGTTTGTATTGTCTTTACTTTCCTTTGGTGATTGCCGGAATTACTTTTACAATAGGATATTATAATATAGTAAAAGTGGAAAAGATGCCAAATTTACTATCTTTTGGAAATCTCTATGTTTTTATCTATGGCGGCATGGTAGAGTACATTCCGGCACCGGGAAATTACTTTATATTTCCGGGTCTTTGGTTAATTATGATGCTGATTCCGGCTTACATGGTACTTTCGTATCCTATTAAAGATTTTGTGGGTATGGGAAAGATGATTTTGGTACAAGGACAAACCAGAACCTTATGGTGGATAAGTAAATGTGTCTGGAATGTGGTTATGACAGTATTGTTTCATGGGATAGTAAGCATAACGATTTTTTTGCTGACATTCTTTATTACGGGCAGGATTTCTTTTCAAGTAGATGGAAAACTGCAAGGGATACTTTTTTCACTTCCCTTGGATAGAGAACCTATTGAGGATATAGAGTTGAGTTTTGCCTTGATTGTTTTGCCTCTTTTGTATTCTGTGGCAATCAATTTATTAGAGATGTTATTGGCTTTTTATCTAAAACAGACCTTTAGCTTTTTATCTATTCTTATTTTATCTTTGATTGGGGCATATCTTTATCATCCTTTTATGATTTCTAATTATGCTATGCTTATTAGAAACAAAGTTATACATCCGACAGGAATGGAAAGTAGGTTGGGATATTGTATTTTAGTAATTTTGGTTTTGTTGGTTGTTGTTATTGGACAAAGGTATTTGTCTAAAAAGGACATCATGGAAAAGGAGACTTAAAAACATGATAGAGTTGATTTTAGATGGGGTTTCAAAAAGAATACACAAAAAATGGGTATTAAGAAACATAAATTTGAAAATGACTTCAGGACATGTCTATGGATTAGAGGGGATCAATGGGTCAGGGAAGACTATGTTAATGCGACTTGTCATCGGCTTGATTTATGCGAATGAGGGAGAAGTAAGGATTAATGGACGAGTTTTGGGAAAAGATATGGAATTTCCGGAAAGTATAGGTTTTTTGATAGAGAATCCAAGCTTTTTAGATGCCTATAGCGGTTTGGAAAATTTAGAATTTTTAACCTCGATAGGAAAAAAACTATCTATAGAAGAATTAAAAAAAATTTTAAATCGTGTGGGTTTATCTGAGGAAAATCAAAAGAAAAAATACGGCAAATATTCTTTGGGAATGAAACAAAGATTGGGTATAGCTGCGGCAATTATGGAAGCAGCTCAAATCCTTGTTCTGGATGAGCCGATGAACGGTTTGGACGAAGATGGGGTTGCTTTAATTAGAAAAATTATAGAGGAAGAAAGAAATAGGGGGGCTTTGGTTCTCTTATCCTGCCATGATAAGGAGATTCTACGAAGCTTATCGGATGAGATTGTAGTTATAGA
>DATCYL010000213.1:0-9963 GCA_036570305.1 Lachnospiraceae bacterium | reverse complement strand
CTTTAGAAAGGCAAACCAAGACTATAAACAGGCAGTAGAAGAGTTAAAGAAAAAAGATAAAATTCTGAAGAATAAAAAAGAGGAAAATAAGAAACAAGAAGAAAACAAAAAACAGGAAGAAAATAAAAAAGAAGAGGGCAGACCCGAGGAGAACAAGTCGGAGAAAGACCAAGACCAAGGGAAAAAGCCTGAGAAAAATCAGTCGCAAGAAAACAAACCACAAGAAAATCAGCCGCAAGTAACCCCACCTGAGACGGCAAAACCTGAAAAGCGTGAGAGTAGTCCAAGTAATCCTGCGCCAAAGCTTCCTGAGGAAAAGAAAGAAAATCTTCCATCAAAACCGTCCATGCCGGAAAACAAGCAAAACAATCCGATGGCAGATGAGAAAAAAGAATTGGATATGCCGCAGGAAGAAAACAATCAGATGCAACCTAAGGCAGAGCAGGATATGAAGTCTGAAAATCCAATGCAAGAAGAGCAAAACAAGCAGCCTAAGAATTTACAAAAAGAGGAAATGAAGAAAGAGGATAAGCAGGCAGAAAACAAGGACCAAACAATGAAAGCAAAAGAAGAGAAAAAGTCCATGGAAAAAGCCGCTGAGAAAAAAGAGGTAAAAAATACTGTAAATCCTAAGGCGAACAGTAAGGAAATGAAGTCTAATCAGAAAAAAGCACCGAAAACAGGCGATATGTCAGGAATCCTTATGTATGCAGGATTAGCAGCTTTGTCAGCTACAGGCGTTTTGACAAAATTAAAAGGTAAAAAGAAAAAATAAAAGAGTTAGGCAATAAAGTTCACATAACACATATTATTTAGCAAAGGAATGACAAAAGATAATGAAAGCGATAAAACAGCAGATAGTAAATGGTATGGCTATTTTAATGACACTGGCAATTGTGCTTGGAACCTTTCTTAGCAGTAGGCAAAGTGCTTATGCTCAAGAGCAGACCTATAGCTTTACGATTACAAATAATGGAAATACGGAGCATCAGTTAGAAGCTTATCAGATTTTTTCGGGTGATGTAAGCGAGGATGGTGGAAAGAAAATTCTGGCAAATATTGCTTGGGGTGAGCATGTAGAAGGAGCTGATTCTCTAGGAAATGCCTTAAAAAAGGCAGAAAGTCTTAAGTCAGAGTCGGAAGCATTAAAGTTTGCAGAAGAATTAGTACATGAGAACAAGTTAAAACAGACACAGCATTCTATTACTGTAAAGGCAGGACAACAAGGAACTTTTTCTAATTTAAAAGCGGGATATTATCTGGTAAAAGATAAGGATAATTCTCAAAAAGCAGACGGAGCTTATACTTTATACATTATGCAGATTGTCGGTGATGCACAGGCAACTACAAAACTGGATGTACCAAAGGTAGAAAAGAAAGTGCAGGAAAATAGCAATCAGGCATGGCAAGACGCTGCCGATTATAATTTTGATGAGAAAATCCCTTACAAAATCACAGGAAGTCTTCCATCAAACTATGATAAATACGACAATTATCACTACAGCTTTATCGATGAAATGAGTAAGGGACTTACCTATAATGAAGATGCAAAAGTTTTTGTTGTTAATGGGGATGAGACAAATAAGAAAGAGATTACTAAACAGGCAAAAATTACTCAAGAAAAAACAGACAAAACTACTTTAAAAGTTCTTATTGAGGACTTAAAAAAGATTACAGCAGATGATACACAGACTCCTGTAACTATCAACAATACTTCAAAAATTTTAGTAGAATACAGTGCGAAATTAAATAAAGACGCTATTATCGGCAAAGACGGTAACCCGAACGATGTTTACTTAGAGTATTCTAATAACCCTAACAAAGAAGGGGACGGAGAATACGGAAAGACACCAAAGGATAGAAATATTGTATTTACTTATAAAGTAGTAGTAAATAAGGTCGATGAAAAACAGAAACCTTTGGAGGGTGCGGAATTTACCTTATATAAAGTAAAGGGAAGTCTGGAAACTCCAGTAGGTAAAGCAGTTGTAAGTGGAAACAACACAGTATTTAGCTTTGAGAAATTAGATGCGGGAGAATACATTCTTAAAGAGACAAAAGTACCACAAAGCTACAATAAAATTCCGGATGTGAAATTTAAAATCACAGCAAGTTATGATATTGAGTCACCAAATCCTACATTAAAAGACTTAAAGGGTAATGAAACGATTATCAATCTTGGTATTTTGACATTTACTCCAGACGTAGAAAAAGGTTCTTTATCTACCAACGTTGTGAATAAAAAGGGAATTACATTACCATCTACCGGTGGAATGGGTACCTATATTATCTATGGAATGGGATTCGTTTGTCTTGCTTATGTGTTGGGAGTTTTACTAAGAAGAAAATGTAAGAGATAGATGAAAAGATTTTTATCAAATATTTTATTAGGAATTGTATTAGTGGCGGGGATAGGCTTTTTGTCCTATCCCACACTAAGTAATTGGCTCAATGACAGAAATCAGACTAGAGCGGTTGCTACTTATGTAGAGGAAACAAAGGATATTTCAGAGGAGAAAAAGGAAATAGCCTTGGAAGCGGTAAAAGCCTATAATCAATCACTTTTAAACAAAAGCGACCGCTATCGTTTGAGTGAGGAAGAGGAAAATGCCTATAGAGAGCTTTTGGATGTAACAGGTACAGGAATTATGGCTTATGTAGAGATTCCAAAACTTGATGTATTGCTTCCGATTTATCACGGGACAGAGGAATCTGTACTTCAAATAGCCATAGGACATATTCCGGGAAGTTCTTTTCCTATAGGAGGCGCGGGTAGCCACAGTGTGATTTCAGGACATAGGGGATTGCCCTCTGCTAAACTTTTTACAGATTTGGATAAGTTAGAAAGTGGAGACTATTTTTTTATTAATGTCTTAGGAGATACACTGGCATATAGGGTTGATAAAATTGATATTGTAAACCCTGATGAAATTGAAAATTTAGAAATTGAAAATGATAAGGATTATGTAACACTGGTAACTTGTACGCCTTATGGAGTAAATTCCCACCGATTGCTGGTGAGAGGAGAACGTACAAATTACGAAAAACCGGATACGAAAGTGTTGGAAAAGAAGGTAAGAAAGTTTGATTTTATGAATATTATCCCGGTAATAGTGGTATTTGCCTTATTTATTTTGTTTGCATTGTGGATGATAAAACGAAGAAAAAAATAAAAAAGAGGGAAATTTATGAAAAAATTAGCTCTGCTACTAAAAATAGTGTGCATGGCATTTGTATTTTCTTTTATCTCTTCTTCTATTGTGTTAGCTTCTGATAAAAACAGCTTAGATATTATCTTCATGTATGAAAAGACGCCGATAAAAGGAGCAGAATTTTCTCTTTATCAGGTAGCAACATTAAATAGCGAGAGAAATACATATAAAATGCTTGATTCCTTTACCTATTCGGGAGATTTTTCTGATATAGATACTGCAGAAAAATCCCTTCAACTGGCAAAGGATTTATCAAGACAGGTAGTGGAAGAAAATAAAATCGCTACTTTAAAAACACAGGCAGATGGGATGGCAGGAGTTACCGATTTAGAAGACGGTATTTATCTTGTGGTTCAAAGTGGAGCCGGTGATGAGGCAAAAGAATACACACGAGTGGAGCCTTTTTTGGTCATGGTCCCTATGTATATTCATGGAGAATGGGAGAGTCATGTAAAGGCACACCCAAAGCCCGAAATCACAAAGGGAAAGACACCACCTCCCGATACGCCGAAACCGCCAAAGCCTCCCAGTCCGCCGAAACAAAAGGAAAAGGGACCTAAAACAGGAGACTTTAATCATCTTTTCTTTTGGGTTGGTATGCTTTTGATGAGTGGCAGTTTTTTATTTGGCTTAAGAAGACAAAGAAAGGAGTGGGGAAATGAAAGCAAATAGATGGATCGCCGGTATTTTAAGTTGTCTGATGATTATATCCGGTATTTTGCCTCTTTTTTCTGTTTCTGCTTATGCCAAGGAAGATGTGAAGATACGAACTCTAGAAGAAAAGCTCTCAGAAAAGGAAGTCTTAGAGGCTACTTTAGATGAGCGCTTGTCTACAGACAAGAATTTAATCATTGATGTTTCGGCAAAAAATGATTTAAAAGATTTTATATTTGTCTTTCAAAAGGGATTGGCTATTAATGAAAACACAATCTTGCCGGAGCATATAGATGTGGATGATAGCTATGAAGATTTGGGGAATTACGGAGAGGACTTTACTTCCATTCGTCTAATTAATAAAGCGTTTTTGGAGAGTGCTTTTCCTAAAGTACTTGAAAGTGATAAAAATCAGGAAAACGATTTATCTTCTGAAAAAGAAAACATGGATTTGGATATATCCGAGCCAAAAGAAAATAAGAAAGAGGCGATAGAGGAAGAAATAGCCCTTGAAGAAAGCGGAGAAGAAATATCTCTTGCAGATGCAAAAGAAGGAAGCCTTGGCGAAGAAAGCATCAGTGTGGATAGTCATTTTAAAGAACAATCCGATGACCTGATAAAGGAAGAGGGAAGCCTTGGTGAAGAAAGCATCAGTGTGGATAATGACTTTAAAGAACAATCTGATAACCCTACAGGGGAAGAGTTAAGCCAACCTCTTTTAGAAGAAAGTGGTCAGAGGGAAGAGTTTTCTTTGGATTTTGATATTGTAGAAGATGTTAAAGCCGGTGATTTTTTTGCAGTGATTTCCGATAAGTATAGCTTTGTCTTAACCGGAGATAAAGGGTATAAGACTGACAAGGAAAAAACCGATATCCTTTCGGACAAAGAAAAAGCAGAAAATGATAAATCTGATAAGCCGGAAGAAAAAGCAGCGGAGGATAAGGTAGAGCCGAGAGCTTATTGGTATGGTTATGGAAGATATGAAACTGGAGCGGTAAGATTTGTTGTTCAAACTTCTTGGGGAAAACCTCTTGGACTGGTTAAATTTCATTTAAAAGCAGTCAAAGATGGCAAAGAGGAGTGGGTAAGAACTGCTCGTTCAGAATTATGGAGTGGAAATCTTAGTTTTCATAGTCTTGCATGGAATACCCCATATAAACTTTATGTTGTTGAACTAATAGGGCTTTATCAAACTCCTCAGGAATCTGTTGCGGACTTTTATTTTGACGAAAATGGGATTCATTTTACGAAAGGCGGTTCCGGTATTGTTCTTTTAAAAAATGGCGAAAAAGAAAGACCGCCGCTTTCAGATCACGAATATTACGGTTTTATAGGAACGACTGGTCGTTTGAAGCTTTCAAAAGAATTTAGCCAGACAAGCGGAATCGACGCCTTTTGTTTCAGGGCAGAGGATACTTTTCCGAGTTTTGGTAAAGACGCTGTCTATTATGAATTGGAAATGACGCCGGAAGCCCTATGGGCACAGGCACAAAAACCAAGAGCCGCGACACCTAAAGAGCTCTATGATGCAGTCAGAAAGGTGATTTACTACTGTGAAAGTCACAAAGATTATTTGTTAAAAGACTATGGCTTGGGCAGTTCGGACTTTTGGATAGAAGGCAGGGATAAGGAGTTAGGTTACTATAAAGCCTTGCAGGAATCTCTTTGGTATTATTCAAACAGCATAGAAAATTTAAAAGAATACTCTTCTAGTCATAAGATTTATCCGCTTATGAAAAAGGCTGTTGATCATATCATTGAGGAGAGTAAAAAAGTATCGGAAGAAGATATGAATTCTGTTCATATTAAGCTTTATAAGAGTGATCGAGTAGAAAAAGGCAAACCTCTTCAGTCTTTGCTTGTCTTTGAACTTGACAAGGTAAAAAGAACAGAAATTAAGATAAGAAAGCTTGCAGAGGATGGAGCTTCTCTAAAAGGGGCAATCTTTACCTTGGAAAAACCAAATGATGCTACTTTTAGTCCTAAAGTTTTAGGGAAGGATAGTGAATTGTCGGAATTTCTCTTTATGGGGCTGTCGGCAGGGGAGTATCGCCTGATAGAGACCAAGGCTCCGAAAGGGTATAAAAAGATTGTAGAGCCGATAGAATTTTCTGTTCATGAAACGACACAGGGATTTCTAATAGAACTTAAGACCAATAATGACAAAATATCTTTAGTAGATAATCAGCTTACCATAGAGGTCAGAAATGAGGCGGAAAAATTCCTTTTGCCAGAAACGGGAGGAGAAGGCAGTTATTTGTTTACTCTGATGGGAATGGCTTGTATAGCTATATTTTTGATGCTTATGGGACTTAGAAATAAAAAAATATTATAGAAAGATAAAAAACAGTTGATGCAAAAGTTTTTGTATCAGCTGTTTTTTATGGTGAAAATTTTGTTGGATGATTCGATTTTTTCTCGCTTGAAGATGATTAAAAAAGAAAGTGCTTAAGGTAGGGAGGCGGTTTTAGAATTAAAGATTGTACTGACAAATAAAGGGGTGTTTTTTAGAGGAAACTTGATGTGCCCGGGATTAGAGTTAGATGTCAGATAAGGATTTCTTATATATATAGAAAGAGTTTGGAAAAAGTAAGAAACGTGTTATAATACCTAGCATATAATAAATGTAAATTATGGAGGATAATCAATGGATATAAATAGATTGCCTATGTACACTTTGGTTGAAAGTGATGATTTAAAAGATATTCATGCTTATGGATACTTGTTACAACATAAGAAAACAGGTGCCAGGGTTATGGTTATTGAAAGCGATGATGAAAATAAGGTGTTTAATATTGCTTTTCGAACACCGCCGAAAAATAGTACCGGTGTAGCGCATATATTGGAACATTCCGTTTTATGCGGTTCAAAAAATTTCCCTCTAAAGGACCCCTTTGTAGAGTTGGTAAAGGGATCTTTAAATACCTTTTTAAATGCTATGACATATCCGGATAAGACTATGTATCCCGTGGCAAGTTGCAACGATCAGGATTATAAAAATTTAATGCACGTTTACTTGGATGCTGTCTTTTATCCCAATATATACCGTCATGAGGAAATCTTTAGACAAGAGGGATGGAGCTACAAACTGGAGAATGAGGAGGACGATTTAAGCTATAACGGAGTCGTTTACAGCGAGATGAAAGGTGCTTTTTCGTCGGCGGAAGAGTATTTGGATAGTGTGATTTTTAATTCGCTCTTTCCGGATACCCCTTATGGCGTAGAATCAGGAGGGGATCCTGATTATATTCCTGAATTAACTTATGAAGAATTTTTAGATTTCCATAAAACTTACTATCATCCATCCAATAGTTATATTTATATGTATGGAAATATGGATGCTGTAGAACGACTGTTATGGATGGATGAGGCTTATTTAAGTCATTTTGATAAGAAAGAAATAAAATCGAGCATTCCTTATCAGAAAGGTTTTGATAAAGTAAAGGACTTAGAATTTTTCTATCCTATTTCAGATGAGGAAGAGGAAAAAGACAATGCTTACCTTTCTTATAATCTGGTGCTTTCTGATGCACTGGACACAAAAGAAAGTGTGGCTTTTGAAGTTTTGGAGTATGCCTTGATTTCTGCACCGGGCGCACCTTTAAAACAGGCACTTTTGGATGCCAAAATAGGTAAAGATATTATGGGAGACTTTCAGGACGGTCTTTTGCAACCATTCTTTTCTATTGTAGCTAAAAACAGCTCCTTAGAAAGAAAGGAAGAATTTTTGTCCATTATCAAAACCACATTGGAAAATATAGTAGAAAAGGGTATAGATTTAAAAGCCTTAAAAGCTGGAATTAATTATTTTGAGTTCCGCTTTAGAGAGGCTGATTTTTCTTCCTATCCCAAAGGGCTTATGTATGGTTTGGACGTATTTCACAGTTGGCTTTATGATGAGACAAAACCGTTTATTTATCTAAAACTGCTACATGTTTTTGAACAATTAAAGGCAGAAATTTCCAATGGCTATTTTGAAGGTTTGATTAAAAAATACTTTTTGGAAAACACACATGGTGCTATTGTAAGCGTTCTTCCTAAAAAGGGATTGGCAAAGGAGAGAGAAGATAGACTACATGAAAAGCTACAGGCCTATAAGGCAAGTCTTAGTCAGGAAGAAATCAAAGAGCTTGTGGAAAAAACAAGAGCCCTAAAGGAATATCAGGAGGCAGAGGAGAGCCCTGAGGATATGGAAAAAATTCCTATGTTGGCTCGTGAGGATATAAAACGGGAAACGATAGAGCTTTTTACAGAAGAAAAATCAGTGGAAGATATAAAGGTGCTCCACCACAATGTGGAAACTAATAAGATTGCTTATATCAGCCTGCTTTTTGATATGGAAAAAATCCCTCAAGAATATAGTGGTTATGTAAGTTTATTAAAATCGGTACTAGGTTATATAGGAACGAAGAATTATAGTTATGGGGAACTTTTTAATGAAATCAATGAAAATTCCGGTGGTGTCAGTTGTGGAATACAAAGCTTTAATGAGGTAGAGGGAAAAGACTATCAAAACTTCTTTGGAATCAAGTCAAAAGTTCTCTATGAAAACATTCCATTTGTGTTTAGAATAATCAAAGAAATTGTCAACACTTCTGATATGGAAGATGAGAAAAGGCTTTATGAAATTATTGCTCAAATTAAGTCCAGAATGCAGATGTCTATGGCGAGTGCAGGACATGCAACAGCAGCGGCAAGAGCAGTTTCTTATTTTTCAAAACAAGCCATGTATCAAGAAAAAATTAGCGGAATTGATTACTATGATTTTATTTCTGACTTGGAAATCCATTTTGAGGAGAAAAAGGCAGAAATCAAAAGAATTTTGTCGCTTTTGGTGGAATGGATATTTGATGTAAAAGCACTTACAGTCAGCCTCACAGCAGATGATGAGGGATATAGACTGGTAAGTGATGAATTGGCAGATTTAAAGGAAAGCCTTTTGGGGCATAAAAATTTGTCGGAGAAAAAAAGTGATGTTTTTTTGCCGGAGCAAAGAAATGAAGGGTTTAAAACAGCCGGACAGGTGCAATATGTGGCTAAGGCAGGAAATTTTGTAAAAGAAGGATATCCGTTTACAGGGGCACTTAACATTTTAAAGGTGATTTTAAGCTATGATTACCTTTGGAACGAAGTCAGAGTCAAGGGCGGAGCTTATGGATGTATGGCTAATTTTAAGAGAAACGGGGATGCTTTTTTAGTATCTTATCGAGATCCTAATTTAAGAAAAACAATTGAAATCTTTGACAGGACGAAAGATTACATAGAAAATTTCACGGCAAATGAAAGAGAAATGACCAAATATATTATCGGAACGATTAGCGGTTTGGATACGCCGGCGACACCATCTACAAAGGGAGCAATTTCTTTGGCTGCATATTTTAATAAAATTACCAGGGAAATGTTGCAAAAAGAAAGAGATGAAATTTTAAATGCCAAAGAGGAAGATATTAAGAGGCTGGCACCTTACTTGGAGGTTGCAATGAAGCAAAATAATCTCTGTGTCGTTGGTGCTGAAGGGACAATTGAAAAAGAGAAGTCTCTCTTTAAAACAAGAAGAAATTTAAAATAAAGGATATTATATATGAATGAAAATCTAAAATCAGGTTTTGTGGCAATTATAGGAAGACCTAATGTGGGGAAATCAACCTTGATGAACCGGTTAATCGGTCAAAAAATTGCCATTACATCTAAAAAACCGCAAACAACAAGAAATAAGATACAGACCGTCTATACGGGGGAGCAGGGACAAATTGTTTTTTTGGATACGCCGGGTATTCACAAGGCGAAAAATAAGCTGGGAGAATATATGGTGCACGTGGCTGAAAAAACTCTAAAGGATGTGGACCTTATTTTGTGGCTGGTAGAGCCATCCACATTTATAGGGGCAGGAGAGCGCCATATAGTAGAGCAACTTCAAAAGGCAAAGGTTCCTGTGATTTTGGTAATTAATAAAGTAGATACGGTAAAAAAAGAAGAAGTTCTTACCTTTATTGATGCTTACAGAAAAATTTATGATTTTGAAGAAATTATTCCTACTTCAGCTTTAAGGGGACAAAATACAGAGGATTTATTGGCAAGTATTTTTAAATATTTACCT
>DATCYL010000212.1:0-3159 GCA_036570305.1 Lachnospiraceae bacterium | reverse complement strand
CTGCCGGCTCTTTTAAAACAATACCTTTTCCTTTAATATATACCAATATAGAGGATGTCCCCAAATCAATTCCCATTTCCAATGCCATATCTATACCCCTTTATTTGTCATCGACTAAGTTTTTTCTTATCTTTCTATTATAAACAAGGCATTTCTTCTTGAATAGTTATTTTTTCAAATATTTTGCAATGTACTTTCCGGTATAAGAAGCTTCCACCTTTGCTACCTCTTCCGGAGTTCCCTTAGCAATCACCTGACCGCCTCGATCTCCACCCTCCGGACCTATGTCTATAATATAGTCTGCCGATTTAATCACATCTAAGTTGTGTTCAATAATCACAACCGTATTACCTCCCTCCGACAATCTTTGTACAATCTCTGTCAGCTTATGTACATCTGCAAAATGCAGTCCTGTCGTCGGTTCATCCAAAATATAAATTGTTCTTCCCGTACTCTTTTTGCTTAACTCTGTAGCCAGCTTTACTCGCTGCGCCTCTCCCCCCGATAGAGTCGTTGACGGTTGACCCAGACGGATATAAGAAAGTCCTACATCATACAAAGTCTGCATCTTTCTTTGGATAGAAGGTACATTTTCAAAAAAGGTCAAAGCCTCTTCTACCGTCATATCTAAAACATCATAAATGCTTTTCCCCTTATACTTTACTTCCAAAGTTTCACGGTTGTAACGTTTGCCCTGACATACCTCACAAGGCACGTACACATCAGGAAGAAAATGCATCTCGATCTTGATGATTCCGTCTCCCGAGCAGGCTTCACACCTACCACCCTTTACATTAAAACTGAATCTTCCTTTTTTGTATCCCCTTGCCTTAGCATCTGCCGTTGCCGCAAACAAGTCTCTAATCTGATCAAAAACACCTGTGTAGGTAGCAGGATTTGACCTCGGTGTCCTGCCGATAGGTGACTGGTCAATATCTATTACCTTATCTAACTGGTCAATCCCCTCAATCCCCTTACATTTGCCCGGAATCACTCTGGCTCTGTTTAACTGTTTCGCAAGAGTTTTGTATAAAACCTCATTGACCAGGGAACTTTTTCCCGAGCCTGATACTCCGGTCACACAAGTAACGATACCTAGAGGTATATTTACATTAATATTTTTTAAATTATTGACTGCGGCTTGCTTGATTTTCAAAAAACCGGTCGGTTTTTTTCTACTGCTTGGAAGAGGAATCCTGGTTCTTCCACTAAGATAAGCTCCTGTAATAGACCTTTCACACTCCATAATCTCTTTGGCGCTACCTATAGCAACCAACTCTCCACCGTGTTCTCCCGCTCCGGGACCTATATCCACTACACAGTCAGCTTCCAGCATAGTATCCTCATCATGCTCCACCACAATCACGGAATTTCCTAAATCTCTAAGCCTCTTTAAAGTTAACAGAAGTTTATCGTTATCCCTCTGATGAAGACCGATACTTGGCTCATCCAAAATATAAGCAACACCTACCAAGCCCGAACCTATCTGGGTTGCCAGACGAATTCTTTGTGCTTCGCCTCCGGACAAAGTCGCAGTAGCTCTCGCCAGTGTCAAGTATTCCAAACCTACATCTACTAAAAAGTTCACTCTCGCTTTAATTTCCTTTAAAATCTGTTCCCCAATTAAAAGTTGCTGGGGCGTAAGTGTAAGTTCTTCCAGGGTCTTTTGCAAATTTTCTATAGATAAATTAGTCATTTCAAAAATATTTCTATTTCCCACAGTAACTGCCAAAGACTCCGCTTTTAACCTCTGTCCATGGCAGTCCGGACAGGGCGTAATACGCATAAAGCTTTCGTATTCCTGTTTTGTAGACTCCGAAGCCGTTTCTCTATAACGCCTCTCGACATTTTTAATCAACCCCTCAAAGGCTACATCATAGATACCCTCTCCACGCATTCCTTTATAATAAACCTTAACCTCTTTTCCTTTAGTTCCATGAATGAGGATGTCTTTGATTTTTTGAGGATACTGCTCAAAAGGTGTGGACAGACTGAATTTATATTCTTCCGCCAAAGCATTTAAAATCGCCCTTGTATAGCTTTTAGGATCTGTACTGGACTGCCAGCCCAAAACCACAATCGCTCCCTCATCAATACTAAGAGAGGTATCCGGTATCATAAGCTCCGGATCAAACTCCATCTTATATCCCAAACCGAAACAACTTGGGCAGGCTCCAAAAGGATTGTTAAAGGAAAAGCTTCTTGGTTCAATCTCACTGATACTGATATGACAATCCGGGCAAGAAAAGCTTTGACTGAAATTCATCGTGTTTCCATCCATGGTATCCACAATCAAAAGTCCCTCTGCCAAAGAAAGAACAGTTTCTATAGAGTCCGTCAAACGCTTTTGGATTCCTTCTTTCACCACCAATCTATCCACTACAATTTCTATATTATGCTTAATATTTTTATCTAAATGAATTTCCTCTGTTAATTCATAGAGATTGCCGTCAATCATCACCCTGACAAAACCGCTTTTTTTAGCCCTCTCTAAGACCTTCTCATGGCGCCCCTTACGTCCTCTAACCACAGGTGCCAAAAGCTGAATCTTGCTTTTTTCCGGCAACTGCATGACCACATCTACCATCTGGTCTACCGTCTGTTTTGCAATCTCCTTGCCACAAGAGGGGCAATGCGGTATTCCTATGCGTGCATACAAAAGGCGCATATAATCATAAATCTCTGTTACAGTTCCTACTGTAGAACGCGGATTTCTATTAGTAGACTTTTGGTCTATGGAAATCGCCGGAGATAACCCTTCTATACTTTCTACATTGGGCTTTTCCATCTGTCCCAAAAACTGCCTTGCATAAGAAGATAAAGACTCCATATAGCGTCTTTGCCCTTCTGCATAAATCGTGTCAAAGGCAAGAGAACTCTTCCCCGAGCCACTAAGTCCCGTCAACACTACCAACTCATTTCTGGGAATATCCACATCGATATTTTTCAAATTATTTTCATTGGCTCCCCGGATTTTTATATATTGTCTATGCTTATGATGTTCACACATTATCTTTCCCTTCTCTCACTCACATATATTTCTTCTATTTATAAACTCCTACTTAAAGCTACCTATATCATACTACAAATCCAAAACTTTTGCAAACATTTGTTCGTTTTTATATTTTAGGCTCCAGAAACTCTGCCATGGCGTAATTG
>DATCYL010000211.1:0-2749 GCA_036570305.1 Lachnospiraceae bacterium | reverse complement strand
CCACTTCCAATTGCCTGACAACCGGGTTCGATGTAGCTTTCAATCATAAGTCCCTTTACCAATTTAGCAATATCAGAAGAAATTTTTCTACTGTGCAAAACTTCTTTGGTGATACGAATTTGTTCAATATATTGCTTATTGGAATTGGCATGATTAGTATCAATGATGGTGGCAGGATTTTGTAATCCACGCTCTGCATATTTTTCAATTAGAAGGTGCAAGTCTTCGTAGTGGTAATTGGCAATCGCGTTTCCGTGCTTATTGACAGCTCCGCGCAAAATAGTGTGTGCCAAAGGATTGCCGCTAGTCTTTACTTCCCAGTTTCTATAGATGAACATATGCTTTTTTTGGGAAGCAACGACAGAATTTAGCATGACACCCAAATCTCCGCTGGTAGGATTTTTCATGCCTGCAGGTATATCAAGACCGCTGACTACCAACCTGTGTTGCTGGTTTTCAACAGAGCGAGCCCCCACAGCGACATAGGATAAAATATCTTTTAGGTACTGCCAGTTTTCGGGATAAAGCATTTCATCTGCGGAGGTCAGATTGCTTTCAGTCATAGCCCGAATGTGCATGCGACGCATAGCAATCATACCGGCAAGCAAATCCGGTTTTTTCTCAGGATCAGGCTGGTGTACGATTCCCTTGTAGCCCTCCCCCGTAGTGCGTGGTTTATTGGTATAAACTCTGGGGATGATAATTATTTTATCGGAAACTTTTTCCTGAACCCTTGCCAGTCGATTGACATAGTCACACAGAGCATCCTCATTATCTGCGGAGCAGGGACCTACAATCAAAATAAATTTGTCGGATTCTCCGGTAAAGACCTTAGCAATCATTTCATCACGTTTCTTTTTGTTTTCCACTACAGTTTCCGGAACAGGGAATTGGTTTCTTATTTGTTCCGGAATGGGTAGCCTGTCAATAAATTCAAAAGACATATACTCACTCCTTTATCTCTATTTTGAAACAATTTTATGATTTAGCAGTTTAAATAGATAAAATCTTTTTTTATTATAATACAAGTTAAAAAAAATGTCGAATAAAATCTAAGATATATTTTACACAATCTACTTGACACTCTAAAATGCTGGTGATATAGTACCTATAGGAAATCCGAGTAAATTAGTCGGATTAATAAAAACTAACTAAAGTTTAAAAAACTAACCAAAAGGTAAGAAGGTGATAAGATGAAGCTTTCTACTAAGGGAAGATATGGCCTTAGAGCTTTGATAGATTTGGCTCTTTATAGCGAAAGTGAGCCGGTTAGTATTCAAAGTATATCAGAACGGCAAAAAATTTCCATGAGTTATTTAGAACAACTGGTGGCAAAACTTAGGAAAGCGGGGCTTGTACAGAGCGTAAGAGGTGCCGGTGGAGGTTATCGGTTAGCAAAATCGGCAGAAGAAATTTCGGTAGGTGATGTATTGCGGGCGCTGGAGGGAAATTTGGATGCAGTGACCTGCAAAGCAAATAGTGGAGACGGAGGCTGCGATGGTGCAGATCTTTGTGTAACCAGGTTTGTCTGGGAAAAGATTAATAGCAGCATTACACAGGCGGTAGATGATATGATGCTTAAGCAACTGGTGGAAGAAAGTCGTCTTTTGCGAGAAAAAGGACAAGTATGTAATCAGCACTGTGAAGATGCAAGTTTGTCTAAATAATAAAATCAGATAGGAGTAAATACATGAAAAAATTAATTTATCTGGATAATGCGGCAACAACAAAAACAGATGAAAGAGTTGTGGAGGCTATGATTCCTTATTTTACTGAAAACTATGGAAATCCTTCCAGCGTTTATGAAATTGGAATTAAAAGTAAGGCGGCAATAACTACAGCCAGAGAAGAAATTGCAAAAGTGATTCATGCAAGAAAAGAAGATATTTATTTTACAGCAGGAGGAAGTGAGGCCGATAACTGGGCTTTAAAAGCTACTTATGAAGCATTAAAGGATAAGGGAAATCATATTATTACCAGTAAGGTAGAACATCATGCGATTTTACATACTTGTGAATATTTAGAAAAACTGGGAGCGGAAATTACTTATCTTGATGTGGATGAGTTTGGTATGGTAGATCCTAAAGCACTTGAGGCGGCAATTCGTCCGGAAACTATTTTGATTTCTATCATGTTTGCTAACAATGAAATTGGTAGTATTGAGCCTATTGAAGAAATAGCTAAAATTGCAAAAGAGCATAAGATTTTATTTCATACAGATGCGGTACAGGCTTTCGGACACGTTCCGATCGATGTAGAGAGCTTAGGAATTGATATGCTCAGTGCCAGCGGACATAAAATAAGCGGACCCAAGGGGATTGGATTTTTATATATTAAAAAAGGGGTAAAAATTCGTTCTTTTATTCACGGAGGTGCTCAGGAGAGGAAAAGGCGTGCGGGTACTGAAAATGTTCCAGCTATTGTAGGATTCGGTTTGGCAGCAAAACTTGCTAATGAAAGTATGGAAGAAAGAGCAAAAAAAGAATCTGCTTTGCGAGATTATATGATAGAGAGAATTTTAAAAGAAGTGCCTAACAGCAGACTAAACGGTCATGCAAGCAAACGCCTTCCTAATAATGTAAATGTAGGATTTGAGTTTATTGAAGGAGAGTCTCTTCTTATTATGCTGGATATGGAGGGAGTTGCGGCTTCTTCAGGTTCTGCCTGTACATCAGGTTCTTTAGATCCTTCTCATGTGCTTTTGGCAATTGGGCTACCGCACGAAAAAGCTCATGGCTCTTTGCGTATG
>DATCYL010000210.1:0-3742 GCA_036570305.1 Lachnospiraceae bacterium | reverse complement strand
CTTCGGGATAATTTTCTATCTCATCATCAATCGACAGCAAGGGAAAATATCTCTCATTGCTGGCAATCCAGTCTGCCATAATCAACAGTCCGGATAAAATAACCTGCCCCGCCTGTGTAATCGATGGGATTTCATTGATATTCGAGAAATCGTTTTCTTTCATTGCCCATAAAATCACTTGCTCTTGAGCCTTTTTCCATTTTTCGCCAATAGAATCCGACTCCTTATCCGTCTGATAATAATTTGATGTATAGGCTTCAATTTGATCTCCATAACTACTTTCACTATCTATCGGTTTCCCGTGGTGCGCCCCTACTATCGAGCAAACATCCTCATTAAATCCATATTGATGCAATATAACCTGACCTGCCAGAGAATGATGTGACTTATTTGGACTTGCCAAATACTTTTCCATAAGTCCACAAAATCCATCCCGCTCCAAATGCTCCAACAAAGTTTGATCCAAATCCGGAGAATTTCGATAACCTTTTTGTTTTTGAAATGCCGGTGTAGCCTTCCCAATGTCATGAATCGCGCCCAGAAAGCATACCACTTTCTTTGCCTCCTCTTCCCCACAATCCATACTCTCCCGCAAAAAGACCTTTTGTCCTTCACAAAGCCAATGCTCCCATAAAAATCCACTACTAGTCATTGTATCTTTCAGGTGAAAAGACAAAGGAAGCCATTCCATGCGACCTGCATATTCATTCTTTTTTGCCCAAAACGAATGATTCAACTTTTAATTACCCCTCTTACCTATTTTAGAAATCAAATTACCTTTTATCTGTTTTTTATGATATACCAATCGACATTTCATTTGTATCTACTGATTTTTATCTTAAAATCTCTTTTTGTTTTTCAAAAAATATTGCAAATAATATTTCTATTTTTAGCATATTAAGCAATATAAACTCTTTTTTGTTTAAATTTTCTGATATTAATAAAATATCATATTTATAGTATTTTAAAAAGATAATCCTATAGTTTGTTTTCATAGTTTCTTTAACATTTATTTTCGAGGCTCAAATGAATTATTTTAACCATATTAAACCAATCCGAAACAGTCATGCTGACTTTGGTTATAAATTTCAATCCCGCTTTACTGATATACCTATAATACTTTTCCTCAGCCAGCACTCTTACTTTCCCACCGATTTTTGTTGCCAGTTCTTCGGCTGCGTCCACATAAAAAAACATCTCTGCATCCTCATGTCCAACTGTTTTCATGTAGTTTTTCATCATCGCCATGCCACGTTTATTTACAGCGTCAAATAATATCTCGACATCTCCATTTCCCTGAATCATACGGATCAATCTTAAAATCTCTTCCTCTTTAAAATAGTAAAAAAGGCCACTTGCTATAATAAACAAAGGAGCATCGGGATTTTCCTTTCGAATCTGTTTCATCCACGCTTCTTTAAAAACATCTCCCGCTATATACTTTTCACCTTCTCGCTCCGGCAACAGACTTCGTCTATATTCAATGACATTTGCAAGATCTATACTATACCACTGTGTGTATCCATTATCACATCTGTAAAAAGTCGTCTCCAGACCGCATCCAATCTGAACAATCACGCCATCCGGTTTTCGCTTTAGAAACTTTTTGATATATCGGTCCATATTTGCCGAGCGTGAAGCTGAAGCCAGATAAGTATACTGTGTTTGTTTATGATTTCGTACAATACTTGCAGGAAGCTTCCCTTTTAACTCAAGTGCTTTTTTATCATAAAGAATTGCTCTACAATGCTCACTTGCATAGATTCGCCCAAGAAGCGGCACAAAAAGCGTATCCTCAATAACACCAAGTTCCTTATTATCGCTTATCATTTTGTCCCTCCTCTTTAAATACTCTTTGTACATTTCCACCCTTCACAGGCACCTATATCATGACGAACAAATCTAAAATCACAAACATTATCATTCATTCTAGCAGGACACCTTTAAGGCAGATAAGATGAGGCAAATCCCCCAATCCCGCTAATCTTAGGTAGTCTTTTAAGAAAAATCACCTAAGATATCATTAGTGCTCCTTCTCTATTCATCACTTTTTATCATGATATAATAAACAAACACCTTTTGTCAATATTTAAAAACATATATTGTTCTTTTTTAATATCCATAATCAATCGGTTGCGCAAAGAATTCCATGACCATTATAACAATCGATTTAGCGATAAATATACTGATGGTTGACGTGCTATCTGGTGGTAGCCTTAGAACCCCATATTTATTGGCATGGCGGATAAGGAATAGCCGAAAGCGTATATGTCGTTTATTGGATTTGTATCCAACAAAAAAGACCCGAAACCATGCGATTTACACATGACTTCAAGCCTTGAAATTACTGAAATTAGGGAACAAACCTCTAAATTACTGCGAGTCTATTCAAACTCCTCTTTGCCAAGTTGTTCTGTGGTGTAATGTGTTGATTTTGGTGGTAAAAATCCGGGAGTTTTGTCCGGATTGTACCTATTTCGTGGATTTTCGAGGAATTGTATTGTCATTTTGTTGTCATTGCACAATTCCTAATATATCTAATAATTCGTCATGCTCTTGTTTATGATTATCCTGAAGTAACAATCCTAACAGTTTTTCAGTTTGAACATCTGTCAACTCATTATCATCATATACAAGAACATCTTCATAATTCTCTTTTATCAACATAGCAATATGTCTTGGAAATCCTACATTCTGCAAATCAATAATAACTTTATCTGTTGTTCCATACTCTAAATATTCTGACCAATCCTCCCCTGCTACTTCAACTCCATTTTTCCCTGCTACAAGCAAATAATAATTTGAGAAATAATTCTTTATTTTAAATCTCAAGGCATTATCAATATCTGCAATCAAGTCGTTAATCACCCAATTAATATGTTCTTTATTGGTATGCACAAATAGAACATTTTCGTTTCTGTGCCATATTTTACCTTTCTTTTTATAATAATTTATCATATTTCCTATTATCATATTCAAGGGTTTTGACGACATCCATGTGTACATAAGTACTGCATAATATTTTAGTTGCTCTGGATCTCGCACTAAAGGATTTCTTCCTTTTGATTCTTCACCCCCCCAATTATAATTCTTATACATATTAACCAACACTCCATAACAATCTTTCGGAGTTATTGCTTCCGGGAAGGCCTTGTCTGTATTTTTCAGTACCTTCCATATTGCATTCTGATACACGGGTTTAATGCTCGTGCTTTGCTCTAAAATATTCTCTGGTACAACATTATTCTTTTCAATATTCTCCAACACTTTTTTGGCAGTTTTATGATTCTTCTTCATGAAATTGCTCTTTAACAAGGAATCTGCTTTAGCAACTTCTTGATAATATATAATATTTGCATAATGATTCCATGTTTCAGCTTCATCCTTAGTTACAGTCTTTTTAGTAAATGGTTTTCCCAGTAACGAATTTTCTAAGTTTTTATAAAAATTGTCTTCTCCCTTTAGAATAGTTGGCGAAACATGATTTATGACCTTTTTTCTTATCATATCCATGTCACCCTCTTTCACATTCCATTTATTACTATCCAAACGAACACAAATTATATTACCAGACAATTCTTTACTCAAACGACCTGCCCGTCCTGCCAAATTCCAAAAATCAACATCTGTAAATTTTCTTAGTCCAATCGTATTATTTAAAATAAATATATTTTGTGCAGGCAAATTTACTCCTTCTAAAAGTGTTGATGTACAGAACATGTAATCAATTGCCTTTTGCTCA
>DATCYL010000209.1:0-11669 GCA_036570305.1 Lachnospiraceae bacterium | reverse complement strand
CCCTGATCTTTTCATTGACTTCTCCCAGATTAAAAAATTGGCTTCCATCACTTACCTTTAAAGATGCCGATGCTTTTTGTACCGTCATCCCCTCTCCCTTTAAGCGTGGTCTTGCATATTCCGGACTTCTCCGTATTTCATATTCCACCCCTTTATGAGAAAAGATAAATTCCACAAAAGTTTCTGTCGAGGGACTTGCAAAATCACTGCGAAAACTCTTACTGTCTCTTCTGTTTTTCTTATCTCTTCCTCCGCTGGCTTCTCCGTAAAGGGCAAAGGAAATACCATCAAAAACTGTCGTTTTTCCGGCACCGGTATCGCCTGTAATCAAAAACACACTGGAAGAGGAAAATTTAGAAAAATCCACCTCCACCAGATTTGCATAGGGTCCAAAAGCACTCATTTTTAATAAAATCGGTCTCATAGTCCCTCCTTTTCCATTTTTTGCCAAAGATCAAAAAGAAATTCCCGCTCTTTTTGTCCCATAGGCTCTCCACCGGAATGCATTTGATAAAAGTCTTCAAAAAGGGCAAAAAAATCCTTATCTTCCACCGACTCTCCTACGGGAATTTCCTCTATTTTCGAGCTGTACCCCTTCTCAAGAGCCATTTGCATAATATTGGGAAATCTAATTCTTAGGCTTCCTATGGCATCAATGGGCATTCTCTCATCTGTAAGAACAACTCTTAAGTAGTCTTCACTGTAGGCTTCCCCCATTAGTGCTTGAAAACTCCCCTTTATTTCCCTTACATCATGCAAAAATTGTAATTCTTTCTTTTCAATCTCTACCATTCCTTTTTCTTTGAAAGAAATTTTAAGAAGGCCCTTGTTATGATTCTTTTCCGAAAAAGAATATTTTAAAATAGAACCACTGTAACGAATCGTTTCCCTGGCTACCTTTTGACTTCCATGCAAATGACCTAATGCCACATAATCAAAATCGTCAAATATATGGGGGGAAATCCCGTTTAAACCACCGACATATTCCTCTTCCGAATCACAAAAGCTTCCACCTGCCACAAATTGATGAGTTATGAGAATATTTCTTACACCTTTGTCTATTGCAGCCTCTTCTAAAATATGAGATACGGCATCCTGATAGCTTTTTATCTCCGCCTGCGGATAATACTTTTTCACCTGTCCCGGCCTTACAAAGGGAAGCATATAGACGCTGATAGTTCCATAAGCATCCTCCAAATCTACCCTGTCTATCTGTCCCGAAAAAGTACCCGACAGATAAATATTTTGTTTTTTTAAAAGCTCTTTAGCGTAGGCAATGCGCTCCGGGGAATCATGATTACCGCTGATGATAAATATATGTTTTTTCGTCCTTGCCAATTTTGTTAAAAAGTCATCTAAAAGCGCAACCGCCTCTGCTGACGGCAAAGCTTTATCATAAAGATCACCTGCAATAAAAATCCCATGGCAATCTTTTTCTTCCAACATTTCGACAATCTGATTTAGCACATATTCCTGATCTTTTAGCATAGAAAACTCATTAACCCGTTTTCCTATGTGCAAATCTGCCACGTGCAAAAAGTTCAAAATCAATCCTCCTTTGCCCAATCAAAAGCATACCTTACCGCTTTATGCCAGCCCTTGATTTTCTTGCTTCTTACTTCTTTCTCAATTGCCGGAGCAAAAATACGGTCTACTACCCTGTTTTTTATAACATCCTCTTTACTCTTCCAGTATCCCACTGCCAATCCTGCCAAATAAGCGGCTCCCATAGCGGTTGTTTCCACACACACAGGACGATTTACCGGCGCATCACTAATATCCGCCTGCATCTGCAAGAGCAAGTTATTAGCACTGGCACCTCCATCCACTTGCAGGCAGGAAAGAGAAATCAAAGCATCTGCTTTCATAGCTTCTAAAACATCATTTACCTGATAAGCTAAGGATTCTATGGTTGCTCGAATAATATGACACTTGTTGACTCCCCTTGTTAAACCCACAATCGTTCCTCTGGCATATTGATCCCAATAAGGGGCTCCTAAGCCTGTAAAGGCAGGCACCACGTAACAACCATTGGTATCTTCCACCTTCTTTGCCATATATTCCGAATCCTGCGCCGATTCTATCAATTTCAGTTCATCCCTAAGCCACTGTAGGGCTGCTCCCGCCACAAAAATAGAACCCTCTAAGGCATAGGTAATTTCTCCATCCAGACCCCAGGCAATGGTCGTTACCAGACCATTTTTAGAAAAGACCGGTTGTTTGCCCGTATTCATTAAAAGAAAACATCCTGTTCCGTAAGTATTTTTCGCATCTCCTGCCCTAAAACAGGTTTGTCCAAACAAGGCTGCCTGCTGATCTCCTGCCGCACCTGCAATAGGAATCGGTGCCCCAAAATATCTTGCATCTGTATATCCGTAGATCTTACTGGACGCCTCTACTCTTGGTAGCATCTGCTTTGGAATGTCAAACTTTTCTAAAATCTCCTCATCCCAAACCAGACTTCTAATATTAAAGAGCATAGTTCTTGATGCATTAGAATAATCTGTTACATGCACCTGCCCATTCGTAAGTTTCCATATAATCCATGATTCCACCGTTCCAAACAAAAGCTCTCCCGCCTTAGCTCTTTCTCGGCTTCCCTCTACATGATCCAATATCCATTTTACTTTCGTGCCCGAAAAATAAGCATCCAAAACCAAACCTGTTTTTTCTTTCAAAATTTCTGTCCATCCCTCTTCCTTTAGGTAATCACAGTAATCAGAGGTTCTCCTACACTGCCATACAATTGCCTTACAGATGGGTGCTCCTGTTTTTTTATCCCATACAATTGTTGTTTCTCTTTGATTAGTAATTCCTATGGCGGCAATATCCGTCGCTTTAGCCCCTATATTTGCCAAAGCTTCCCTCGCCACCTCTAAAAGTGTAGATAATATTTCATCCGCATCATGCTCCACCCAACCCGGTTTTGGAAAATACTGGGTAAATTCTTTTTGTGCAATTGAGCAAATGCTTCCCTCTTTATCAAATAAAATACAACGATTACTTGTCGTTCCGGCATCCAATGCCATAATATATTTTTCCATGGTTTTTCCTTTCTGCACCTGTATATTCATTCTTTTATTATACACAAGATTTCTGCAATAGAACAGACTAAGTCCCATCCATAAGAAAAGAGACCTGCCTTTTAGCAAGTCCCTTTTCTTATACATAAAATCTTTCATAAAACCACAAAAGATTTATCTTTCCTTTTTCGGTGGTTTAGGCCCCATATACTGATAAAAATAGGTTTTTAACATACCATTGTAAATTTTTCTATTCTTATCTGCCTCTTTCCCAATATATTTTTGAGCATCCGGATAGGAAGTAATCATATACATAGACCAGGCGTCTAATCTTTGATAAGCCTCCCCTATTTGCGCATACAATTTGGGAAGTGCCTTCGCCTCTTCCAGTCGTTCTCCGTAGGGAGGATTTGTAATAATAAAACCATATTTTTTAGGATGGCGTAAGTCCTTTACTTCCCTTTTTTGAAAATGAATCAAGTGGTCGACCCCTGCCCTTTTCGCATTCTCCCTGGCACTCTTTATTGCCTCTTCGTCAATATCATATCCTTGTATATCCACTTCAATGTCTCTTTTTACTAAGTCCATAGCTTCCTCATGCGCCTGATACCAACAGGATTTTGGTATAAAATTCGTCCAATTTTCTGCCAAAAACTCCCTATCCATACCCGGTGCCATATTGGCAGCTATCCTTGCCGCCTCTATAGGAAATGTTCCACTTCCGCAAAAAGGATCCACTAAAATCCTATCCCATTTCCATGGGGTCAGTCCTAAAAGAGCACAGGCCAAGGTCTCTGAAATCGGAGCCTTTACCGTGTTGATTCGATACCCCCTCTTATGTAGAGAAGTTCCCGTTGTATCTAAACCTATGGTGGCTATATCCTTCATAAAAGAAACCCTTAAGGGATAGGATGCACCATCTTCCTCAAACCACTCTTTATGATATACACCTTTTAAGCGCTCTACCATAGCCTTTTTTATAATGGATTGAATATCCGACGGACTAAACAATTTACTCTTAATAGAGTTTGCCTTTGCCACCCAGAATTTTCCATTTTCCGGAATATAACGCTCCCAATCAATCGCTTTTATTGCCTCGAACAAATCATCGTAGGTCTTTGCCTCAACTTCTGCCACCTTTAGTAAAATTCTCTCCGCACTGCGAAGAAAAATATTTGCATAGGCAATCGCTTCCACATCTCCCCAAAAAGTAACTTTCCCGTCTTCTACCCTACTAATATCATAGCCAAGGTCAATAATCTCTCGTTTTAAAACCGCTTCCAGACCAAAATGGCAGGGGGCAATTAATTCAAATCTTTCCATGTAATTTCCTCTCTGATATCTCCATCAAATGTTTTTATCGTAAAGCTTCTATTTTCCCAAATGCCATAAGTGGGAGGATTCCCCTCTTTAGGAATGGAAACAGAACCCGGATTTAATAAAAAATAATCCTCTTTCATTTTTTTTGCACATAAGACATGGCTGTGTCCATGAATCAAAATATCCCCCTTTTGCATGGGAGGTAAGTTATCTTCATTAAATTTATGACCATGGGTAGCATATAGACTATATCCATCTAAAACAAATAAGGCATAGTCTGCCAAAATCGGAAACTGCAAAACCATCTGGTCTACTTCCGTATCACAATTTCCCCTAACCGCATAAATTTTTTCTTTATATGCATTTAAAAGTTCTATTACTTCCTTAGGGGCATAGTCTTTAGGCAAATCATTCCTAGGTCCATGATAAAGCAAATCTCCCAGCAAAACCAATCGATTTGCCCCCTCTCTTTTAAAGGCATCCAACATTTTTCTACAATAATAAGCAGACCCGTGTAAGTCTGATGCAAACATATACTTCATAATCATTCCCTTTCTATCTGCCTAATTCTACTATGGATTTCTCTCCCTGACAATGTATTCTTTTTTATCCTTTTTCCTAGCCCAAATAAAGATTTAAAAAGCCTAAACCTTAAGCCGACGGTTAAGCTGCCATAAGCTTTGCTTAGACCGGACTTGCTTGTCACAGTCACAAAAAGTTGAAAGGCTGTAGTAGGGGAGCTACCACAGCCTTTCAGGGGAGTATAAATAATTAATAAGGGGTTATTAATTGTAAAGAAATTCTTTACAGACGAATTATAATATAGAATAGGTAAAAATGCAAGAAAATCTTATATTCTCTATCCCTTTGACCTCTATGCCCAATCCCGGCAATCACAAATGCTATCAAACAAGGATCTTTATCAGTCGATTAACAATCACCAAATACAGTTTATCAAACCGATTATGCCCCTTCCATAAAGAAAAAAGCCCCAGATAAAAATATCTGAGGCTTTCTATCACGTGCACGAGAAGATTCGAACTCCCGACACCTTGGTCCGTAGCCAAGTGCTCTATCCAGCTGAGCTACGCGCACATAATGCTGACCGATTACATTCAAAGAACCGAATCAACATTCAATATATTAGCATGCTATTTTCTACTTGTCAACACTTTTTCATAAATAATATCTATCAGAAAATTTTCACCGAATCCTATTTATTTTACTTATAACCATCCGGATTTTGGCTCTGCCATCTCCATGCATCTTCACACATTTCTTCAATTCCTCTTAAAGCTTCCCAACCAAGTTCTTCTTTCGCCTTGGTAGAATCCGCATAACAAGTCGGAATATCTCCTGCACGACGCGGTTTTATCTCATAGGGTAGAATCTTATTGCAGGCTTTCTCAAAAGCATGCAAGACCTCCAATACGCTGTAGCCTTTACCGGTTCCCAGATTATAAATCTGAACACCCTCGCTTTTTTCTATTTTTTCAATAGCCTTTACGTGACCGATAGCAAGATCCACCACATGAATATAATCTCTTACCCCTGTCCCGTCCGGTGTATCATAATCATCTCCAAAAACTCCTAACGCCTTTAATTTCCCAACCGCTACCTGAGCAATATAGGGAACTAAATTATTAGGAATCCCTTTAGGATCTTCTCCCATACGACCTGACTTATGAGCACCTATAGGATTAAAATAGCGAAGCAAAATCACTCTCCATTCCGGATCTGAGGTGTGTAAATCTGTCAAAATCTGTTCCAGCATTCCCTTGGTCTGTCCATAAGGATTTGTAATTTCTCCCTTAGGACAATCCTCGGTAATAGGAACAAAAGCAGGGTCTCCGTATACCGTTGCAGAAGAGCTAAAAACAATCTTCTTTACCCCATGTTTTCTCATCACATCACACAGGTTTAAAGTTCCTGTAATGTTGTTGTGGTAATACTCCAAAGGCTTCTGTACAGATTCACCAACAGCCTTTAAGCCCGCAAAATGGATGACAGAATCAATGGATTCTTTTTCAAAAACTTCCTCCACTGCCTCCTTATCCAAAAGGTCTACCTTGTAAAATTTAGGACCTACTCCTGTAATTTCTTTTATCCTATCCAGAGAAATTTCACTTGCATTATAGAGGTTATCCAAAACAATTACTTCATACCCTTTTTCAATTAACTCTACACAGGTATGGCTTCCTATAAATCCTGCCCCACCGGTAACCAATATAGCCATTATCTCTTACCTCCCATTTGACTTATCTTTTTATAGTAAAAATCTTAGCACTATTTTAAAATCCCTACAATCTCCCCTACCAAAGATACATCATTATTTCATATTTCTCATATTTTCTTACCATCTTGTTTGTCCAATCGAATTTCTTCCATCTTGGCAGCCAGATTTTTTTCCATATGATCAAAGAGATAATTTTTCTCTTCTTTCTCCTGCTTTCTTTTATATAATTCCTTTCCCTGCTCTTTTGTATAAGAAATTTCATTCCTTAATTCTTCTGCCGACAAAAGCCTGCAACCGGCACCCTGTATAATGATTTGTTCCAAGCCGTCCGAAGTTGCCACCGTGATATCATAATCTTTGCTCATCTGATGGGCTACTTTTTCTATATAGGCATCGGCAGTTTCCGCCTCTTTGGTGTAGACAATATCTATATTCTTCATAGAAACCACCTCTCCCATAAAGCCCTTTACCTTGTAAGCATCAAAAACCAAGACGATTTTATCCTCCACATAGGCGGAATAATCGGAAAGTATATCAATCAGACTATCTCTAGCTCCATCTATATTGATACCTGCCAGTTCCTTTAAATTCTCCCATGCAAAAATAATATTATAACCGTCAACCAATAACCACTTGGGACCTTGTTTCTTCTTTTTCCCTCCTACCTTTACCGTATTTTCAAAAACAATCTCTTTTTTAGATTTTTTATAAGTAGCTCTGACCTTGTTTTCATGGGCATGGTAGGTGCGGGCAAAAATCTCCCTTAACTCCATCTCTCCCGCCAAACTTTTTGCCTGCTCTTTTTTAAAGTCCAAAGATTTTTCCTTATCAGACTTCTTTTGTCCTAATTTCATCGCCTCCTGAGGATGAGCATCTGAATTTTCTTGGTAATCTCTTCCCACTTGTGTACAAAAGTCCACATGCATGTAGGAAGATACCTGATACCAGGGTACAATAAAGCCTGCACCGTGGCTGCAAAAAACAGAATCCGCCGTATATTGTAAATCTGCCGAAGCATCATAAGTATTTTTCTCCAAAACCTCCTCTATATTATGGCAGGGATAGTAGCCTCCAAGACGCATATAAAAATGCCCTTTCCCCTGACTATAGGAAGCAACTTGTGACGGGTATCCCTGTAGAGTAATAACCGGTCCCCTACCTCTAAGCACTGCCCAATCCCCTTCTATCTTAGGCTCTTTTGCCTCTACAAACATGGTATAAAAGTCTGAAAGTGCTCTCCCCAGACAATCAACAGGAATTTCTAATGTAAAATCATAGTAAGGCTCTAAAAGTTGCGTCTCTGCCCGGCATAAACCTTGTCGGATAGCACGATAAGTAGCTTCCCTAAAATCCCCTCCCTCCGTATGCTTTTGGTGGGCTTTTCCCCCTACTACTGTAATTTTTACATCCGTCACCTGGCCTCCCACCAATACTCCTTTGATGGGACGTTCCTCTATATGGCTCATAATCAACTTTTGCCAATGAGCATCCAGCATTGTACTATCACACTGACTGTCTATGACAATACCGCTTCCCGGCTCCCCTGCTTCCAGCAAAAGATGTACCTCCGCATAGTGCCGTAAAGGTTCAAAATGCCCGACTCCCTCAACGGAACCTAAAATCGTTTCCTTGTAGACAATACTCCTATCGCCAAAATCCACAGGAATATGAAAACGGTCCCAAATCAAACGTTTTAAAACACTAATCTGAACTTCGCCCATCAGCTTCATTTGAATTTTTTTCAAGTCTTCCTGCCACTGCACATGCAATTGAGGTTCTTCTTCCTCCAAAGTCTTTAATTTCCCATAAAAGCCAAAAGCATCTATCTCTTTGGGAAGTAGCAAATCATAAGATAAAACCGGTTCTAAAACGGGTAACATTCCACTGCTTTGCGCTCCAAGTCCATCACCCGGCATGGCCTTAGACAAACCCAAAAGTGTACAAACTTCCCCTGCTTTTACCTTAGATACCACCTCGTACTTATCTCCTGCATATAGGCGAATTTGGCTGACTTTTTCTGTAATTTCCCCACCTTTATAAGTAATTTCATCTCTTACCCTTAAAGTACCTCCCCTTACCTTAATATGCACCAGACGATTTTCTTTATCATCTTTCGATATTTTAAATACTGTTGCTCCAAAGTCTTTGGCATACTTTTTTGAAAATGCATAACTGCTGATTTCATCCAAGAAAAATTCCACACCCGAAAGCTTTAGAGCAGAACCCCAAAAACAAGGGAAAATTCTTCTTTTTTGTATCAACTCTGCAATTGTCTTTTTTTCAAGGTTTCCATTTTCCAGGTATTCTTCCATGGCGTTTTCCTCAGACATGGCGATTTCCTCTTCCCAATCACCTACTGCTTTATCTTTAGAAAAATCTATAACATTTTCTGTCAATTCTCTTTGAATTTCCTCTAAAATCTCTTCTTTTTTTCTTCCCTCCTGATCCATCTTATTTACATAAACAAAAGTAGGCACCTGATACTTCTCAAGCAACTTCCAAAGCATCTTGGTATGCCCGCTAACTCCGTCCGTTTTACTAATCAATAAAATAGCATAATCTAAGATTTGCAAGGTTCTCTCCGTCTCCGGTGAAAAATCCACATGTCCCGGTGTATCTACCAAAACCAAGTCTTTTCCCTTATAATGCAGTCGTGCCTGCTTGGAAAAAACGGTAATTCCTCTCTCTCTTTCTATTTCATGAGAATCCAAAAAACTGTCTCTGTGATCTACCCTCCCAAGACTTTTTATCTTCCCTGACAAATACAAAAAAGCCTCAGAAAGAGTTGTTTTTCCGGCATCTACATGAGCTAAAATACCCAGAGTGATTTTATCTTGTTTTTCCATTAATACTCCACCTCAATCAGACAAAGCCCCTTTGCCGGTGCTGATGGTCCTGCCAAAGACCTGTCTTTTTTTTCCAACACCTCCACCATACTTTCTGGACTCTTTTCATAAAACCCCACTTCTAAAAGGCTGCCCACCATAATACGAACCATATTTCTTAAAAAACCTTTTCCATGAAAAGTAAAATAAAGATAATCTCCTTTTTGGCGAATTTCTATTTTATCCACTCTGCGTATGGTAGACTTTTTTGTCTTACCCACATTAGAAAACCCTCTAAAGTCATGCTTACCCAACAAAAGTTCTGCTGCTTCTTTCATCTTTTCAAGATTTGGCATTTTTTCCAATTTACTATAATACTTTCTGTCAAACACAGTATTTACCTTTCCTGCATAACAGGTATAGCGATACGTTTTTCCTACTGCACAGTAGCGGGCATGAAAACGCTCTGATGCCTCCTTTACCTCTTTTATCCCTATATCTTCAGGAAGGTATTCATTAAGATAATCTCTGATTTCCAAATCGCTCATAGCAGACTCAAACATAACGGAGGCCACCATCCCTTTTGCATGGACACCGGCATCTGTCCTTCCTGCACCTATCAGGGTAATTTCCTGATTTGGACACATTCTGCCAAGGACATTTTCTATACGTCCCTGTACTGTATCTTGCCCCGGTTTTTTCTCCCAGCCATGAAAACGACTCCCGTCATAAGCAATTGTCAATTTATAATTTTTCATATCTACCTCTCTACTTTCGCAAAATGTCCAGGCTATGGGCACTGGCACCAAGCAGTTCATATCTTTCGCAAACCGACAACTGGTATTGTAAAAAGATTTCAAACTCCTCTTCCGATAACTGATTTAAGAATGGGCGCATATAGTCTGCGGCTCCGTCCACACCGATGATTTTTTCCCTTTTTAAGTTGCAGGCTTCATTAATTGCATCAATATCCTCAATCCTAACATAATCATAAAGTTCTCCCTCTTTGGGATTTACACGAAAATTTTTATCAATGAGCCCCTCTTTTATACAGTGTAAAATATGCCTTTCCTTAAAGCCATAGGTAATCACACTATACTCATTCATGCAGTAAGCTACCAAAATATAGCCCCCTTCTTTGGTTACCCTTTTAGCCTCGCTTAAAGCCCTTATCTTATCCTCTTTTTTGCAAAGATGATACATGGGACCAAATAATAGGGTAAGGTCAAAGCTCTTATCCGCAAATTTTTTCAAATTCAAAGCAGTCCCCAGGTGTGCCTTAACAGTGCTGTTTTTGGATTTTAAAATCCCCAGATTATATTTTACCAATTCCACCGCAGTCACGTCATAGCCCTCATTGGCAAGGACAACACTGTATCTTCCTGTCCCGGCACCTATATCTAAAATTTTTGCATCTTTTTGTCCCTTTAAATACTTCTGAATATAATGCATGGATACAAAAAACTCCACTCTGCCGTGTCGGGAATTTAACCTTTTTTCCTCATTAAATTTATTATAATATTTTTCCAGCGGTGTCATTTCTTTCATGATTTTTTCCTATCCTCTTTATTTCCCCATAATTCATAATAAAAAATATATTGCTGAAAAATCCCTTCCAGCCCCTTATAGCTCCTCTTTGGAAAGCCCTTAGGATAATGCTCCTTTAGTGCCTTGGCAATATGGGTGTCTATTGGAAATGCCTGCGTATAGCCAAGTGCAAATAAACAGATGCAGTCAGCCACCTTTTCTCCTACACCAAAGAGCTTTAACAGCTCTTCTTTGGCTTTTTTATAAGGCATTTTTCTTATGGAATCCAAACTTACCTCTTTTTCCACAAACATTTTTGCCGTACGCACTACATACTTACTTCTATATCCCAAATTACAAGCCTTTAGCGCGTCCTCTTCAAGCTCTGATAAGTCCTTAGGCTCTGGAAAACTATAATAAATTTCTCCTGTTTTTGTCTCTTTTCTTTGTCCGTAGCTTTCGCATAAAAGCTCTATGCTTTTTCTAATCCTCTTAATATTATTTTGCTGGGAAATCAAAAAAGAGACAATCATCTCCCATAAATCCTGCTTTAAAACCCTGACTCCACCGCCGAATTCAACAGCTTCTAAAAGGTAGGAATCTCTTTTTGAGACAAGTTCTTTTATAGCTCCATAGTCTCTTCCCAAATCAAAATAATCCCACCAGATATTCTTAAACTCTTTTTGACTGCAATCAAAAAGACAAGTAGTTCCCTCTTGTTTTATTTTTAATACACCA
>DATCYL010000208.1:0-8778 GCA_036570305.1 Lachnospiraceae bacterium | reverse complement strand
GTATGACCCAAATACAGATAAGTCTTTCTTACATCCGGGAAGAGGTGCTCATATTTATTATAAAAATGTGCTTGTAGGATATTTGGGAGAGGTTCATCCTAAGGTGGCAGAAAATTATAATATAGGAAGCAGAGCTTATATTGCGGTTATTGATATGCCGGCTATTATGGATTTTACAAGTTTTGACAGAAAATATCAGGGAATTGCAAAATATCCGGCAGTCACTCGAGACATCAGTATGACTGTACCTAAAGAGATTTTAGTAGGGCAAATTGAGGAGATTATCGGACAAAGAGGTGGAAGTATTTTAGAGTCTTTCTATTTGTTTGATATATATGAGGGTGAGCAAATTAAAAAGGGCTTTAAGTCTATTGCTTATAGTATTACCTTCCGTCATAAAGATAAGACCCTGGAGGAGGCGGAAGTATCCTCTGCTATGAAAAAGATTTTAAATGGTCTTGAAACTTTGGGAATTGAACTTAGACAGTAAAGAGGTAACTATGAAATTATACATTATGCGCCATGGTGATACGGTGTGGAATAAAGAGCGTCGCTTACAAGGCGGCGCTGATATTCCTTTAAGTGAAAGTGGAAAAGAATTAGCTAAAATTACAGGCGAGGCAATCAAAGATTTAGAGATTGATGTTTGCATTGCAAGTCCCTTGGGTAGGGCTAAAGAGACTGCCAAGCTGGTTTTGGGGGATAGAAAAATCCCTATCTATATAGATGATCGTATTCGTGAAATCAGTTTTGGAGACTACGAGGGGCTAAAGTTTTCTTTAGGGGAAGATAGCGAGATTCCGGATCCTGATTTTAAAAATTTCTTTTTAGACCCAGAAAACTATAAGGTACATCCCAGTGCAGAAAGCATTGAAAAGGTATGCCAAAGAACTAGGGAATTTATGGATGATTTAGCTGCCAGTGAAGATTACAGAGATAAATCTATCTTGCTTGTGACCCACGGATGTTGCAGTAGGGCTCTGCTTCGCTGTGTAGAAGAAAAGACAAAGAATTTTTGGAGGGGAAAAACGCCTCCTAATTGTAGTATCAGTACGGTGGAATTTATAGAGGGAAAATATCATTTAGTGGATGAGGACAGGATTTATTATGATGAATCCCGTATTATCCGCTATGTAGAATAGTAGGAGCAAACAGTGAAAACATCAGATTTTTATTTTGATTTACCGGAAAATTTAATAGCACAAGATCCATTGAGTGACCGTTCTTCATCAAGGCTTTTGCACTTGGATAAAAAAAGCGGAGAAATAGAGCATACGGATTTTAAACACATAATAGACTATATCAATGAAGGGGATTGCCTGGTAATCAATAATACAAAAGTAATTCCGGCAAGGCTTTATGGTATAAAGGAAGACACTCATGCTCAGATTGAGCTTTTGCTTTTAAAGCGCCATGAAAATGATTGTTGGGAAACCTTGGTAAAACCGGGCAAGAAAGCAAAAATAGGAGCCAAAATTTCTTTTGGTGGAGGGCTTTTATGTGGTGAGGTTGTCGATATTTTAGAAGAGGGAAATCGCTTGATTCGCTTTTCTTATCAGGGGATTTTTGAGGAAATTTTAGATAAATTGGGCGAAATGCCGCTACCTCCCTATATTCATCACAAGTTGGAAGATAGGGGGCGTTACCAGACTGTCTATGCAAAGTACGACGGTTCTGCGGCAGCACCGACCGCCGGTTTGCATTTTACGGAGGAAATTTTAGAACAATTAAAGGGCAAGGGCGTAAAAATAGTAGAAGTTACTTTACATGTGGGATTAGGCACCTTTCGACCGGTAAAAGTGGAAAATGTATTGGAACATCATATGCATTCAGAGTTTTTTATGGTGGATGAAAAGTCGGCAAAAATAATTAATGATACAAAAAAGAGCGGAAATAGAGTTATTGCTGTAGGTACTACCTCTTGTAGAACTTTAGAGTCTGCTACCAATGAAAAAGGACTTGTGGAGGCTAAAAACGGATGGACAGAAATTTTTATTTATCCAGGTTATCAGTTTAAAGTCCTTGATGGTTTGATTACTAACTTTCATCTTCCTGAGTCAACTTTGCTTATGCTGGTATCGGCTTTGGCAGGTAAGGAGAATATTATGCAGACTTACCAAGAGGCTGTAAGAGAGAAGTATCGTTTCTTTTCTTTTGGCGATGCTATGCTTATTCTTTAACATTGAAACATTATAGAGGTAAAGCTTTAAAAGGTAAATTTATAAAAATGCAGTTTACTGTAGAAATAAGAAAGCGAGTAGATAGTAAACCTATATGACAGAAATGAAAAAGAGAATTTTAATGACAATTCTAGGCGTTATGATTTGCGGATTCAGTGTGGGCTTATTTAATTTTTCAGACTTTGGTATGGATCCCTTTCAGGTATTTGCCCATGGAGTCTGTGCCCATACTCCATTAGGACTTGGAAAATATGGACTTTTTTATATGATTTTAAATATTTTGTTGCTTTTATTCAGTTTGGTTTTTGATAGAAAAAAGATAGGTTTGGGAACCCTGATTAACCTGTTTTTATCAGGCTATATGGTACAGTTTTCTTCATGGATTTGGGAGAGTCTGATTCCAAATCCTGCTTTGTGGATAAAAGTTATTTTTTTGATAGCAGGTATTGTAATTATGTGTTTTGGATCTGCCCTATATTTTACTGCGGATTTAGGAGTATCCACTTATGATGCAATTTCGCTTATCATTACGGAAAAAACCAAAATTAAATTTCAGTATTGTAGAATCACTTCCGATGTCATTTGTACAGCTATTGGTTTTTTTGCAGGGGCAACTGTGGGACTGGGTACAGTAGTAACCGCATTCTTTATGGGCCCTATTATTGCTTATTTTAACAGAACCGTGGCAATTCCTATGAGATACGGAAAAACAAAGGTCTAAATCTTTAGGAGAAGATTATGAAAAAAGAGATGACATTTGATGAAATCAAAAAACTTGCCTTAAGCTATGAAGGTGCTTATTTAGATTGCCCCTTTAGGGATAGTGGATGGGAAGTCATAAGAAATCAATGGAATCAAAAAGTATTTGTATGGATGTTTTATTATGATGGAGAAGCCTGCATTAATGTAAAGGTGAGACCTGAAGAGAGAATGTTTCTAAGAGATGTTTATTCGGGAATCCTACCTGCCTATCATTTAAATAAGGAGCACTGGTCTATGGTAAAATTGGATGGTAGTGTACCCAATACAGTGATTTCTCAAATGATAGAGGAAAGCTTTTATTTGGTGACAGATTCTCCTAGCAAACGAATCTATGAAGCAGTTAAAAGAATTCCCAAGGGGAAGGTGGCAACTTATGGACAGGTGGCTAAGATGGCGGGTAATCCGCGTATGTCACGGGCTGTTGGAAATGCACTCCATAAAAATCCCGATCCGTCTACAATTCCCTGCCACAGAGTGGTTAATTCCAAGGGAGAGCTTGCAGGAAGTTTTGCTTTTGGCGGAGAAGAAGAACAGGCAAATAGACTTGTCAAAGAGGGTGTGCAAGTAAATAAAAACCGTGTGGATTTAAAACGGTTTGGAATAAAAGAAGAGGAAATCTCCTCTCAAAAGAAAAATAAATAGTTTACAAAAATACATGAAAAAAGAGGCAATCCTATGTGTTTAGGTTTCGCCTCAAAGCTAGATTTTCACGAGACGATTAAAACCGTCTCGTTTTATTTTTGCAAAAATTTATTTGTTTTTACAAAGACTTAAAATTCATTTTATACAAGTGAAGTTTTAAATCTATCTGGCTGGTAAAGAGCCATTTGCATTTAAGAAGACAACATTTCCATCAATCAAAGAAGACAAATCTTTATAAAAATCGGGGTAGGAGATGGTAACGCATTCAGGGTGTAGAATTTCTGTCTCGCCCTCGGCAATTAAACCGGCAATGGCAAATGTCATGGCGATGCGATGGTCGAGATGAGAATCTATGCAAGCCCCCTTTAGGGGCTTAGAGCTGTCACCGTGAATAATCATTCCATCCTCGCTTGCCTCAATAGAAACTCCCATTTTGGAAAGTTCCGACACCATAATATCCAAACGATTTGATTCCTTAACTTTAAGTTCGGCAGCATCCTTGATATGAGTTGTACCATCGGCACAAGCCGCCATTAAGGCTATGATTGGGATTTCATCGATTAAGGTAGGTATTAGGGATCCCTCAATGGTAGTTGCTTTTAAATGACTGCTTTTTACCAGAATGTCCGCAACAGCTTCCTTACCTTGATAACGAATATTTTCAAGAGAAAAATCCAGTCCCATTTGTCTTGCAACCTGCAAAATTCCATCTCGACTGGGGTTGATACCGACACCTAAAAGAAGAACTTCCGAATGAGGTAAAAGAGCGGCGGCGGCAATAAAATAGGCTGCCGAAGAAATATCTCCCGGTACCGCAATCTCAATAGCGGAAAGCTTGGGATGAGGAAAGACAAAGCTTTCTATATCCTTAGTTTCTACCTTAGCTCCAAAAGCAGATAGCATAAGTTCTGTATGATTTCTGGAAAGGGCAGGTTCGATTACTCCTGTTTTATGGTCTGCATAGAGCCCCGCAAGTAAAACGCAGGATTTTACCTGTGCAGAGGCGATGGGGGAAATATAGGTAATTCCTTTTAGACTCTTTTGTTCTACTCGGTCATTCCCGATTTTTAAAGGGGCACATCCATTGCCGGATAGGCTTTCTATAGAAGCCTCCATCTGGTGCAAGGGGGTAATGATTCTGTGCATAGGACGCTTTTGTATAGAGGCATCTCCGGTTAAAAGACTTGAAAATTGTTGACCGGATAAAATGCCGGATAAAAGACGAGTGGTTGTACCGCTATTGCCTGCATCCAAAATTTCCCGAGGTTTTTTAAGACCGTAAAGTCCTTTTCCTATGATTTTAACTTCCTCGGTTTTGGGATTATTCGTTATAGAAATTCCCATTTTAGAGAAACAGGAAATTGTAGAAAGACAGTCCGCTCCCTGTAAAAAATGAGAAATATAGGTAGTACCTTCGGCTAAAGCTCCAAGCATGATGGCACGGTGAGAGATAGATTTATCTCCCGGAACACTAAGACTTCCCTTTAATCCCCTTACTTTTGTAAATTTCATATAAATCCTCCAAATGATATTAAGATACCTGATAGGTAATATAGCGGTTAGACTTTAAAACTTCATTGGCCGCATTACAAGAGGATTCATCATAAAATTCGATTTTTAAAACCCCCTCTTCAAATTCACGATTATGAATAATTCCAATATTTTTAATACTGATAGAATTGCAGGCTAAAATAGTGGCAATAGTGGCAATGGCACCTGCCTGATCGACAATATCACAGTAAATAATATAAGACTTTTTGATAGGACCGGAAACCTTACTTGGAAGAGAATCCCTGTAGTCTCTGGAATTTTCAAACATTTGATAAAGCTCGGCTCCTTGTTGGTTATCAATGTTTACACGAATAGAAATGAGGTATTTAATGTAAGCATCCAATATTTTGGAAATATTTTTATGGTTGGTAAGACAAATATGTTCCCACATTTCCGGAGAAGAGGAGGCAATTCTTGTCAAATCACGAAATCCTCCTGCGGCAATCAGACGCATATGTTGGTCTTTGGAATCCATAGCTTCTACCAGATTTACCAGAGAGGAAGCGATGATATGAGGTAAATGGCTGATAGCCGCGGTAATAAAATCATGCTCCTCATGTGTTAAAATCAAAGGAATAGCGCCGATAGCGGAAATCAAATCCACAAAGGAGGAAATTACAGGCAAAGCAACATCTCCTCCGGGTGTTAAAACATAGTAGGCATTTTCCATCATGTGGTCGGTAGAGTTTTTATAACCGGTTTTTTCCGATCCTGCCATAGGATGACCGCCAATAAAAGAATCATCTAAGCCTAATTTTTCGACTTCTATATGAACTTCTCCTTTAATACTGCTGACATCTGTGATAAGTGCGTCTGCTTTTTTTATGTTTTTTAATCTTTTTAAATTTTCTATATTATAGAGTACAGGAGCACATAAAAAGATACAGTCACATTCTGTAAATGTAGAATCAATTTCCGGTGCAATAAGATCTATAATTTTCTCTTGCAATGCCATGGTAGTATTGGATATATCCGAATCAAAGGCAATGATTTTTATATCCTTTTCTTTTCTTTTTATGGATTTGGCTATAGAACCGCCAATAAGGCCCAGTCCTATAAATCCTATGGTCTTAAATTCCATACCTACTAAAAACCTCTGCTTTCATAGAATGAATTTATTGTAAGTCAGAGAAAATAAAAAGTCAATGATTTAACACTTTAAAGTGAAGAAAATAATAAAGAATAAAAAGCACCTAGATTAATGTAGATAGATAATAATAAAGATAAAAAGAAAATCGAACAGTCAATATTTTTGTGAAAAATAAATAAATTTGACCTTTGTTTTTTTACACATGATATTTGTGAAAAATATACATATAACTTGAAAATAATCAGATAATTTAGTAAAATATGAACATGATAAAAAATCAAGGAGGAACTATAGATGGACGTATTTAGAACAGACCGAATTCGTAACGTAGTATTGCTGGGACATGGCGGGGCTGGAAAGACCAGTTTGGCAGAAGCGATGGCTTATTTGTCCGGTATGACAAGTAGACTTGGAAATGTAAATGACGGAAATACTCTTAGTGATTATGATAAAGAAGAGATTAAAAGAAAATTTTCTATTTCCACTTCTGTGATTCCGGTTATTTGGGATAAAATAAAGGTAAATGTATTGGATACTCCCGGTTACTTTGATTTTGTGGGGGAGGCTCAGCAGGCAGCTAGTGCGGCAGATTGTGCAGTTATTGTAGTATCAGGTAAGTCAGGTGTACAGGTAGGTACCAAGAAAGCATGGGAATTATGTGAGCAGTACAATCTTCCCAGAATGTTTTTTGTAACAGAGATGGATATTGACGATGTAAGTTATCGTGATGTGGTAGAAGAACTTACACAATTATACGGAAAGAGAATTGCACCTTTACATTTTCCGATTCGTGAAGATGGTAAATTTATAGGATATGTAAATGTTGTAAAAAAAGCGGGACGTCGCTATATTGAAAAAGATAAAAAGGAAGAAATTCCGGTACCTGATTATTCTCAGGAGTACCTGGATAAATATAGAGAAACTTTACTTGAGGCGGTAGCAGAAACAAGTGAAGAATTTATGGATCGTTATTTTGCGGGAGAAGAATTTTCACAAAATGAAATTTCAGCAGCATTAGCTGCTAATGTATGGGATGGAAGTATTGTGCCGGTTTGTATGGGTTCTCCCATTAATTTACAAGGGGTAAAAATCTTACTGGATGATATTTGCGGATACTTCCCAAGCCCTGTAGATAGAGTTTCAACAGGTATTGCACAAAAGACAAATGAATTGTTTGAAGCAAATTATGACTTTGCTCTTCCAAAATCTGCTTATGTATTTAAGTCGATTGTAGACCCCTTTATAGGAAAATATTCGTTGATAAAGGTAAACTCCGGTGTGATTAAGTCGGATGATTTACTCTTTAATGCCCAGACGGGAGAGGAAGATAAGATTAGTAAACTTTATGTTATGGAGGGGGCAAAAGCGGTAGAAGTAGAAGAGTTGATGGCGGGGGATATAGGAGCTATCGGAAAATTAAATGCTAAAACAGGAGATAGCTTATCAACCAAAGCCAATCCTATTATTTATCCAAGAGCAATATTATCGACTCCATATACCTGTAAGCGTTATAAAGCAGTAAAAAAAGGTGATGAGGATAAGATTTCCCAGGCACTTTCTAAACTTATGCAAGAGGATTTAACAATTAAGACTTTCCACGATACAGAAAATCACCAGACTCTTATTTATGGTATTGGCGAACAGCACTTAGAAATTATTGTAAGTAAATTAAAAGAAAAGTATAAAGTGGATGTGGAACTAAAGAAACCTATGGTTGCTTTTAAAGAGACCATCCGTAAGTCTTCGGATGTGGAAGCTAAGTATAAAAAACAATCCGGAGGACACGGACAGTATGGACATGTAAAAATGCGCTTTGAAAGTTCAGGAAATTTAGAAGAGCCTTATACTTTTGAACAAGTAGTTGTAGGTGGTGCCGTTCCGAAAAATTATTTTCCGGCAGTGGAAAAAGGTCTTGCCGAGTCCGTTTTAAAAGGACCTTTGGCGGCTTATCCTGTAGTTGGCGTTAAGGCAACACTTTATGACGGTTCTTATCATCCTGTGGATTCTTCTGAGTTAGCATTTAAGATGGCTACAATTCAGGCATTTAAAAAAGGATTTATGGAGGCATCACCTGTTCTTTTAGAACCAATTGTATCTATAAAGGTTACTGTACCGGATGCATATACCGGTGATGTTATGGGAGATTTAAACAAAAGAAGAGGACGCGTTTTAGGTATGAATCCGGATAGGAATGGAAACCAGGTAATAGAGGCAGACGTACCTATGCTGGAGATTGATGGATATTCTACGACACTTCGCTCTATGACCGGCGGAAGTGGAGAATTTTCTTATGAATTTGCACGTTATGAGCAGGCTCCGTCAGATATTCAGACAAAACAGATAGAGGAAAGAGCAAGTAAATTAAAGGCGGAAGAAGAGTAGGGAAAATAAAAAAGTAAGTTAAGGAAAGACTGTTGTGATATAGAAGATTTTTTGTATTGCAGCAGTCTTTTTATATTTCTTAATAAACTTGCGAAATAGAAATGAATTTTATATACTATTAGAAAATAAAAGATAGAGAGGATATATTGTGAAGAAAAAGGTAATATTTGG
>DATCYL010000207.1:0-5697 GCA_036570305.1 Lachnospiraceae bacterium | reverse complement strand
CATGCTGCAATTTCAGGAAGTACGAACTGCTTATTGCACCTACCGGCTCTGGCTTATGAATTTGGCATAGAAATCACAGGAGATACCTTTGATAAGCTACATAGAGAAGCTAAGTATTTATTAGATATTCGACCATCGGGGAAATGGCCGGCAGAAGTGTTTTATTATGCAGGAGGATTACCGGCTTTGATGGAAGAATTAAAAAAATATTTACACTTGGAAGAAATGACAGTTACTGGCAAAAGTCTGGGAGAGAATCTGGAAGAATTAAAAAAGGGAAACTACTATGAAAAGTGTCAGTCAGGATTGGATGAGTTTAACAGACGCTATGGAAGCAAAATAAAAAAAACGGATATAATCCATTCATACGATAAAGCAATAGGAAATAAGGGTAGTGTCGCTGTACTAAAGGGAAATTTGGCTCCTGAGGGAGCAGTTATAAAACACACTGCTTGTCCAAAAGAGATGTTTGATGTGCTCCTTCATGCTAGAGTTTTTGATTGCGAAGAGGACTGTCTAGAGGCGGTATTAAAGCATAAAGTGAAAAAAGGAAGTGCAGTATTTATCAGATATGAGGGACCAAGAGGAAGTGGTATGCCGGAGATGTTTTATACATCGGAAGCTATTAGCAGTGATCTTGAATTAGGAAAAAATATTGCTCTTATTACAGATGGAAGATTTTCCGGAGCTTCCACAGGACCTGTGATAGGCCATTGTAGTCCGGAAGCGGCAGTCGGAGGACCGATAGCTTTGGTGGAAGATGGAGATCTAATTGAGATAAATATTGAAAAAAGACGATTAAATATTGTGGGAATTTCAGGAAAAAAAATGGAAGCTAAGGATGTGGAAAAAGTCCTGACAAAGAGAAGACAGGCATGGATACCTAAGCTGGTAAAATATCCAAAAGGGCCATTGAGGATTCTGCGAGAACATGCTGCAAGTCCGATGAAAGGCGCTTATTTAGACTTTCATTGATAGGGTATAGGAGGCTTTATATGTATAAAACGGTGGAAGAGAGGATAGAAAAGGAAGGATTGTTACCGGTAGTGGTGATTGAAAATCCTGCAGATGGAATTCCCCTGGCAGAAACATTAAAAAAAGCAAATATACATGCTATAGAAATCACATTAAGAACTAAAGGGGCGCTGGAGGCAATAAAAGCAATAGCTGACCATTGCTCGGATATACTGGTGGGAGCCGGGACTGTTTTAAATATAAAACAAGCAAAAGAGGCGATTGCTTGTGGGGCTAAATTTATTGTATCTCCGGGATTTGATACCTCTTTGGTAAACTGGTGTATAGAAAATGATGTCGCTGTATTCCCGGGATGTGTAACACCCGGTGAGCTTATGATGGCTTATAATATGGGGCTTAGAATAGTAAAATTTTTCCCGGCAAACTTATATGGAGGAATCAAAGGATTGACAACCCTTGCCACTGTATTTACGGATATGAGATTTATGCCTACAGGAGGCATAACAATAGAAAACATAAAAGACTATATAGAAAAAGATTTTGTATCTGCAGTCGGAGGAAGTTGGATTTGTAAGAAAGAAGATATAAATGGGCATAGATGGGAGCGAATAGAGATATTAGCCAGAGAGGCAAAAAACGTATTAAAATATAGCTGATAGGGGGATAGAGAAGATGCGTATTTTAACATACGGAGAAATTTTGTTACGAATTTCGGCAATGGGTAATGATCGATTATTCCAAAGTGAAACTATGTCGACATCCTTTGTAGGGAGTGAGGCAAATGTGGCGATTAGTTTATCTAATTTGGGAGAAGATGTTTCTTATCTGTCTATTGTTCCGGAGAATGTTTTGGGAAGGGCAGCAAAAAGACAGCTGAATCAATATGGAGTGCATACAGAACATATGAAAAATGTACCGGGGCGTTTGGGAACTTTTTATACAGAAAAAGGAGCAAATTTTTTATCGGGTTTGGTAGTTTATGATAGAGAATACAGTTGTATGGCTTTGGCGGATAAGGGAAGTATAGAATGGGAAAAATCCTTAGAGGGAGTAGACTGGCTACATGTATCCGGAATTACCTTAGCTATTAGCCAGGCAGCTGCAAATCTTATGCTGGAAGGGATGCAAGTAGCAAAAAAGAGGGGGATTACCATTAGCTTAGACTTGAATTACAGAGCAAAGATGTGGGGGTATGGAAAAGAGGTAAAAGAGATAATGGAAGAGGCAATGCAGCTTTCAGATGTGGTTATGGGGTCGGTAGCTGAATATAGAATGTGTTTGGGAATAAATATTGAAGACTCTATGGACTTGTTTTCAGAAGAAAGAAGTAAGCTTCTTGGAAAAATTGTAAAGGAAAGATATAAAAACATAGAAAGTATTGTTATCTTTCTTCAAAAAAATCAGGGAGTAGAGGATAATACATTGGCTACAGCTGTCTACGAAGAGGGAAATGTATATATTTCAAAACCTTATTGCGTAAAACATATAGTGGATAGGATGGGAATCGGAGACAGTATGGCGGCAGGATTTATTTATGCAAAACGAAATTATACAGAAAACCAAAAACGGGCAGATTTTACAAGTGCGTGCGGAGTTTTAAAATGCTGTATTAGAGGGGATTATAACCTGGTAAGTGTTGAGGAAGTGGATAGTGTTTTAGATAAAGAAAATGGAGGGGATGTTAGGAGATAGTTTATGTCCTGACATTATCAATTTCTTTGGAGTGGCAAGGATGGGGAGACTTTTGGTCTCCTCTATTTTAGCTGGTTTCTACCTGAAAAGAATTATATATTCTACAGATTATGGCTTTATTAATTTCAGTATTCTAAATAGTGGGGGCTTATAAAGTATTCGGCTAAATAAAAGCATATAGTATAAGAAATAAGAATCCACATTAAATTGCTTGCAATTATATGGTGAAAAATGATATAATAAAAACAAAAATATTAAACTATAGAAACAGATAAATTTTAGATTGATATGTGGAATGTAATAAGTAGAAGTTCATTTCAGCAGGTTTAGTAAATAAAAGAAGAGGAGTGTAAAACTGTTATGACAATATGCTATTTTACGGCGAGTGGAAATTGTCTGTATGTTGCCAGACGCATTGGTGGAAAACTTTTATCTATCCCACAACTTATGAAGCAGGATACGATAGAAATCAAAGACGATGCTGTGGGAATTGTGGCACCGGTATATGCGGTGGAAATGCCTATGATGGTTCATGATTTTTTAGAGAAGGCAAAAATCAAAACAGAGTATTTCTTTTTTATCTATACTTATGGTATGGGCTATGCAGAAGCATTTACGCATGTTGGAGTGTTAGCAGAAAAATCAGGAATTGACTTAAACTATATTAATGCAGTTCAGATGGTAGATAATTATTTGCCTCTTTTTGATATGAAAGAGCAGATCAAAACACTTCCTCAGAAAGATGTAGAGGGGCAGCTTAAAAAGATTATATTTGATATCTCGGTAAGAAAGAGTAAGGTTGTAGAGCTTACAGAGGCAAAAAAAGAAAACATGCTCATGTTTAACAGAACTCATGCAGCGGGAATTCTAAAAAAAGACACTGCTCTTAATTATTATGTAAATAAAGATTGTATCCGTTGTGGAATCTGTGCAAAGGTATGCCCTGCCGATAATATTCTTGTTACAGAAGATGGGGTAAGGTTTTTAGATCATTGTGAAGTCTGTTATGCCTGCCTGCATAATTGTCCAAAGCATGCTATTCACATGCCTGTGGAAGCAGGCAGTATGCAGTTTCGCAACGAACATATATCGCTAGAGGATATTATTAAAGCGAATGAATAGGGGGATTTTAGTATGGCAATGAAAGAATTAAAGCTACATGCATTGGTTTCACCGACAGAGGCAGTCATTGTATCAGCGTATGATAAGGATAAAAAAGCGGATGCCTGCACTTTGGCGTTTTATATGGTAAGCAGTCATATCCCACCGTGTGTGACAATTGCTATTAATGCCAGTCAGAGGAGAAAGACATTGAAAAACATTTTGGAGCAAAAGGCATTTGTTGTGGGATTTCCTAGTTCCAATCAAGTAAAAGAGGCAGATTATTTGGGCGTGGAGTCGGGTTACAATGCAGATAAACTAAAAAATATAGGTTTTACAACAAGAAGAGCAAAAACTGTTCATGCCCCGGTTATTAATGAGATGCTTTTGTCATTAGAATGTGAGCTTGTTCATACAGTTACCGTAGGCAGTCATATGCAAATTACCGGGGAAGTGAAGAACATTATCGCAGAGGAAGCTATTGTCAATGATAAAGGAAAGGTGATTCTTGAGAAATTACAGCCGCTTATTTATGACGAGGAGCAAGTCCGATACCTTGGTATTGGAGAAAAAATTTCAGATGCTTTTAGAGTGGGTTCAGAGATTAAAAAAATGTTGAATCGTAGCGAGAAAGATGAGTAAAATGCATGTGCTATAGGATCGGACACAGGTGAGAGATAAAAATCTCTCATCTGTTCTAAGGTAAACAAAAAAGGAGTATCACAAAAGAAGAATTCCTTCCTCTGTGATACTCACATTTATTTACGCAATGAATTATAATTTCTCAACGTTAGCTGCCTGCATTCCGCGAGCGCCTTCGGTTAAATCATAAGATACAGCCTGTCCTTCTTCAAGAGATTTAAATCCCTCTCCTTGGATAGCTGAAAAATGAACGAATACGTCTGCTCCGTCTTCTCCAGTAATAAATCCATACCCTTTTTCTGCGTTGAACCATTTAACAGTTCCTTTGTTCATGATGTTACCTCCACATAATAAATAATTGATAAGTGATTGCGAATGGATAAAAAATTCGCTAATTATTAGAAACTATGTTGTTGTACATAACCTCTAATAACTAGCGAATCACTTACATCCAACAATCCTTGATACTTGTTCATTATATGTTAAGTAATGCTTAAAGTCAAGGAAAAAAAGGACTTTATTTAAGGGTTAAATTCGTGTATGATAAATAAGATACTGGACGGAGAAAAGTGAAAATCTAAGGAGAGCAGGCATGGATATTTTGATAAAAAACGGACATATAATAGATCCGGATACAAAAAGAAATGAGGTTTGTGATTTGCTTATCAGCGATGGGAAAATTGCTGCGCTTGGAAAGGATTTACAGGCAGAGGGGGCTTACATAATTGATGCTGCTAATTTTTGTGTAATGCCGGGATTTATTGATTTGCATGTGCATCTTAGAGAGCCGGGATTTACCCATAAAGAAACGATAAAAACAGGAGCTATGGCAGCGGCTCATGGAGGCTTTACAACGATTGTTGCCATGCCAAATACAAAACCGTCGGTAGACTGTGCGAAAATAGTCAGAGAAATTTATGATAAGGCAAAAGAGCAGGCGCCTATCCATGTTTTGCAGGCAGGAGCCATTACTAAAGAGCAGGCGGGGGAAGTTCTTTCCGACATCGAAGATATGGTAAAAGCGGGGATTCCTGCTATCAGCGAAGATGGAAAGTCGGTTATGAACGCCCATATTTATAAAGAGGCAATGAAAATAGCGGCGAAAAATAATATCCCCATTTTAGCTCACTGTGAAGATATTGATATGGTAAACGGTGGTTATGTCAATGAAGATGAGCATACGAAGGCTATGGGGTTAAAAGGCATTTCCAACAGTGTGGAAGATGTGATTGTTGCCAGAGACATTATGTTGGCAAATGATGCAAAAGCCCACTTACACCTATGCCA
>DATCYL010000206.1:0-5599 GCA_036570305.1 Lachnospiraceae bacterium | reverse complement strand
TTCGGTCTGTGGGAGAATTTTCTTTGCTTCTTTATAATGATACTCGGTCTTCGTTGCCGTTACATCTTTTGTAATGTCTACCAGCACAGGACCCGGTCTTCCGCTTTTTGCAATCTCAAAAGCTTTTCGAAGAGTATCTGCAAGTTCTGAAACATCCTTTACTATACAACTGTACTTGGTAATCGGCATGGCTACCCCTGCAATATCAATTTCCTGAAAACTGTCTCTTCCCAATAAAGCTTTACCTACATTTGCAGTAATAGCTACCACCGGAATCGAATCCATGTAGGCGGTTGCAATTCCGGTAACTAAATTGGTTGCTCCCGGACCTGATGTCGCAAGGCAAACCCCCACTTTTCCTGTCGCTCTGGCATATCCGTCTGCCGCATGGGAAGCTCCCTGCTCATGCGAAGTCAAATAATGGGTAATCTCCTCTTTATGTTTATATAATTCATCATAAATATTTAAAATTGCTCCTCCCGGATAGCCAAATACAGTATCTACCCCTTGCTCTTTTAAACATTCAATTACGATTTCCGCTCCTGTTAAACGCATGCTCTACCTCCATTTTTTATTTTAAACCGGGTACTTCCAGTACCGCTCCTCTATTTCCAGAGGTAACCATCGCTGCATATCGGGCTAAATAACCACTTGTAATCTTTGGCTGTCTAGGAACCCATTTTTCTCTTCTCTTTGCCAATTCTTCATCACTAACATCTACATTTAATGTGTTTTCAGGTATATTAATTTTGATAATATCCCCCTCTTCAATCAAAGCAATTGGGCCTCCCACTGCCGCCTCCGGAGAAACATGTCCTATAGATGCTCCCCTGGATGCCCCTGAAAAACGTCCATCTGTAATCAAAGCAACACTGGAGTCTAATCCCATTCCCGCAATCGCAGAGGTAGGATTTAACATTTCTCTCATTCCCGGACCACCCTTTGGTCCTTCATAACGAATAACAACGACGTCTCCTGCTACTATCTTTCCCGACTTAATAGCATCAATTGCATCTTCTTCACAATCAAAAACTCTTGCCGGTCCCTCATGCACCATCATCTCAGGGACTACTGCCGCACGCTTTACAACTCCTGTATCCGGTGCAATATTTCCTTTTAAAACCGCAATACCGCCCACCTCGCTATAAGGATTTTCTATCGGACGAATAATTTCTTCATCTCTATTTAAACAACCAAAAATATTTTCTTTTACTGTTTTTCCTGTTACAGTCATACAATCCGTGTAAAGTAAATCTTTCTTATCCAGCTCATTCATAACCGCATACACACCGCCGGCCTCATTTAATTCGTTAATATAATGGTGGCCTGCCGGTGCCAAATGACAAAGATTAGGTGTTTTTGCACTGATTTCATTTGCTACACTTAAATCCAACTCCATTCCGATTTCATGAGCAATCGCCGGCAAATGCAACATACTGTTGGTAGAGCATCCCAGTGCCATATCTACCGTTAAAGCATTCAAAATAGCCTTTTCAGTCACAATATCTCTGGGGCGGATATCTTTTCTAAACATTTCCATAACCTGCATACCTGCCTGCTTTGCCAAGCGTATACGTGCCGAATACACTGCCGGGATAGTTCCGTTTCCCTTTAGACCAAGTCCCAGCACTTCTGTCAGACAGTTCATACTGTTTGCTGTATACATACCGGAGCAGGAACCACAGGTAGGGCAAGCCTTTTCCTCATACTCACAGACATCAGCCTCACTGATATTTCCTGCAGCATATGCACCCACAGCCTCAAACATTGCTGATAAGCTGGTATTTGACCTATGTACATTTCCAGGAAGCATGGGACCTCCGCTAACAAAAACCGTAGGAATATTTAATCGACATGCCGCCATTAACATTCCCGGAACACTCTTATCGCAGTTAGGAACACAAACCATAGCATCAAACTGATGAGCCATAACCACCGCTTCTGTGGAATCCGCAATCAAATCTCTGGTTACCAAAGAATATTTCATACCCGTATGCCCCATAGCAATACCGTCACAAACAGCAATTGCAGGAAATACCATGGGTGTTCCTCCCGCCATAGCCACTCCTAATTTTACAGCCTCTACAATCTTATCCAAGTTAATATGTCCCGGAACAATATCATTTTGGGAACTTACAATGGCTACTTTAGGACGATCCATCTCCTCTTTAGACATTCCTAATGCATTAAATAAACTTCTGTGGGGTGCCTGCTGCATCCCCTTAGTTACTGAATCACTTCTCATAATATTTTCTCCTCTCAAACTTCTATCTATAAATATGCGAACAAATGAGTTCTCCCATTCTATCTGTTTCTATCTTTTTACATCCCTCAGACATAATATCCAATGTTCTGTAACCCTCACTTAAAACTTCTCTAATAGCTCTTTCTATTGCCTCTGCTTCCTTATCCATATCAAAAGAATATCGAAGCATCATAGCTGCCGAAAGAATCGTTGCTATAGGGTTTGCTATATTCTGCCCCGCTATATCCGGTGCCGAACCGTGGCTTGGCTCATATAAGCCAAACTTGCTTTCATTTAAGCTTGCAGATGCCAACATCCCTATAGAACCGGTAACCATACTTGCCTCATCAGATAAAATATCTCCAAACATGTTTTCGGTCAAAATCACATCAAACTGTGCAGGATTTCTTACTAACTGCATAGCGCAATTATCTACCAGCATGTGTTCTACTTCCACATCCGGATAATCTTTGGCTACCTCTTCTACAACCACTCTCCACAAACGAGAAGAATCTATGACATTTGCCTTATCCACACTGGTTACCTTTTTTCTTCTCTTTCTTGCAATTTCAAAAGCTTTTATGGCGATTCTCCTGATCTCGTCCTCCGTATATTTTAAAGTATCTGTGGCAACTCTCTTTCCTTCTTCTATGACAGTCTTTCTGTCTCCGAAATATAAACCGCCGGTTAATTCTCTGACAATCATCATATCAAAGCCGTCAGATACAAGATCTTCTTTTAGAGGGCAGGCAGCTTTTAAATCCTCGTAGAGATAGGCGGGTCTTAAATTAGCAAAAAGTCCCAAGCCTTTGCGGATAGATAAAAGTCCCGCCTCGGGTCTTTTTGATGGTTCCAGTTGATACCACGGCGAGGTCTTAGCATCTCCACCAATAGAGCCCATCAAAACCGCATGACTTTCTTTTGCCACCTTTAGAGCCTCCGGGGTCAAAGGAATACCGTAAGCATCAATGGATGCACCACCCAAAAGGACGGTCTTATAGTCGAATTCATGATTAAAAACTTTACACACTCTATCCAGTACCTTTTTTGCCTCTGCTACAATTTCCGGTCCTATTCCATCTCCCGGAATCAGAGTAATTAACTTTTTCATACTAGCCACTCCTCTCTAAAAGCAATGTTTTTCAACATTTTTTACTATGATACCCCATGTATTTACAATTTTCAACCAAAATTCACTCTGTTTAGCTAAAGTTTTTTATTTCATTAATGTATTAAAGTGTATCCCATCATTTCATGCAGGCTTTACTTTTTTATTTCAGTACTTTATCTTAAAACCTTTAAATAAAATCCAACTTAGACCATTGGAATTACAAAAACAACTTTCGAATTGGAAGGTAACTCATGTCATAGCAAATAAAAAAGAGCGAACTTATCGCTCGCTCCTTTTTATTATGCCTGTGTACTATTTGCTTTTTCAACTTCTGCTATTGCTGATTTTCTCATAGGAATACGGCAATTTTTGTTATTGCCGAACTCTACAATGACGTCATCTTCTGTGATATCTAAAATCACACCATAAAAACCGCTTGTAGTAACAACACTGTCACCCACCGCCATGTCTGCCAACATAGCAGATACTCTTTTTTGCTCTTTTTTCTGAGGACGAATCATCATAAAGTAGATCAATCCAAACATAACAACTACCCAAAGAATCATTGTTGTCCATCCCATAGCGGAATTGCCTGCACTAGCTAATAAAATATTCATTATATATCCTCCCGTCTTTTACATTCTTTTTTATGATACACAAAATCAACTCACTTCACAAGTCTTTTTGACTATTCCCAAAAGATTTTGCAAATTTTATTCTCCCTCTTGCATTCCGGCAATCTTTTCCTTTTTATACTGACTAAAACGCCCCTCATCCAGAGCCTGTCGAATTTCCTCCATCATTGTATTATAAAAATAAAGATTATGAAGTACACAAAGTCGCATTCCCAACATTTCTTTCGCTTTTAGTAAATGCCTGATATAAGCTCTGCTGTAATGACGACATGCGGGGCACTGACACCCTTCCTCAATTGGCTTTTCATCGGTTTCATATTTTGCATTAAAAAGATTTAATTTCCCTTTATTTGTATAGACATGTCCATGCCTTCCGTTTCTTGAAGGATATACACAATCAAAAAAATCAATTCCTCGCTCTACCCCCTCTAAAATATTTTGAGGAGTTCCTACGCCCATTAAATAGGTCGGTTTTTCTAAAGGAAGGTAAGGAACCACTTCTTCTAGAATATGATACATCTCCTCATGGCTTTCCCCTACCGCAAGCCCTCCAACTGCATAACCGTCCAAATCAAGTTCTCGTATTCGTTTCGCATGTTCTATACGAATATCAGCAAAAATAGCGCCCTGATTGATACCAAAAAGCATTTGATTTTTATTAATCGTATCTTCCAATCCGTTTAAGCGCTGCATTTCTTTTTTACAACGCAAAAGCCACCTACTGGTTCTATCTACCGAAGCCTGCACATAGCTTCTATCCGCCATACTGGATGGACACTCATCAAATGCCATAGCAATGGTAGATGCCAAGTTTGACTGAATCTGCATACTTTCTTCCGGTCCCATAAAGATTTTTCTGCCATCTACATGAGAGCGAAAATACACTCCCTCTTCTTTTATTTTTCTAAGTCCCGAAAGAGAAAATACCTGAAATCCGCCCGAATCGGTCAAAATCGGTTTATCCCAATTCATGAATTTATGCAGTCCCCCCATTTTTTTGACAATTTTATCTCCGGGCCTTACATGTAAATGATAGGTGTTGGATAACTCTACCTGTGTTTTGATTTTCTGCAAATCCTGTGTAGATACAGCACCTTTAATCGCTGCCGCAGTTCCTACATTCATAAACACCGGCGTTTGAATCTTTCCATGTACAGTCTCAAAAACTCCTCTTTTGGCTCTGTTTTCTGTTTTTAATAATTGGTACATACAAGCACTCCTTTTTTTATTTCTCTATCTTTTTTATCATCTTTTTTCTCTATTCATAGGCAATATTACAAACAAGAACTATTATTGAATTTATTTTTCGTCATTTCCACTATTTTTAAGAAAGTTCTCTTTTTAAAAACCCATGTCATTATAGCATTAAATAACAGCTTTTAGAAGAAATATTTGTACCTTATTTTGTTTGTTATTTCTGTTATTCTGGCGTATAATGTCGAGTGAAATTTATTATTAATAGGTAGTTATTTTTATAACTGCTTATAAGATCGGCTCTGTTTTTTACGAAAACAGATGCCCTTTACCTAAAGGAGCTTTGAAAGATTATATGAATCAAAAGAAATACACACTGGGAATTGACATCGGTTCTACCACTGTAAAAATCGC
>DATCYL010000205.1:0-3508 GCA_036570305.1 Lachnospiraceae bacterium | reverse complement strand
TCATTGCCTTCTTTTACTTCTACTTCACCTTTGGCGGTTACTCTAAAGGTAATTGCTTCTGCAATCTCATATCCTTCCGGTGCCTGTCTTTCTATCATGGTATAAGTGCCTTCTTTTAGGCTAAACTTTTTAGTCTCATTTCCTGACTTCCACTCTAGCTTACTACCATCTTTTGCATCTGTAGCTACGGTCTGTCCTTCTGCACTTTCACCTTCTACTACGGTTAAGTCAGCTCCTGCAAGTTCTTCGCTTTTATTTACCTCTACTTTACTAAAGGTGACTTCTGTAGCTGTCGGTTTATAAGTATTAGTAATTGTATAAACTCTCTTTTCATTACCCATACTTACACTTGAATTCATTTCTTGTGTAGACTCATAATTCGGCATATCAAGTATAGCTCCCTTAGAATCTACTTCCTTTACAGAATAAGTAATCTTCTGCCCTTGGTCGTTTACTAACTGTGCAAAAAAGTTAGACCAAATCTGAGGTCTATCTTCCCACTTTCTAGGATTCATTTTAATTCCGTACGCCATGTCATTAGTTACTAATTCTTCCGCTTGTCCGTCTACACTTCTAAACAAACCAAAATATAGCTCTTTAGGTCTTTTATCCTGATTTGGTTCATCTTTCCATGTCTTAGTGATGGTAATGGAAGTCAATAATTTAGCTTCCTCTTCTTTTTTATTTGTAAGAATTCTAGGATCGCTTGCTGTACCTTTTCCACTAATCTGTGGGCTGATAGTATATCCCTCCGGAGAAGACACTTCTTCTACTGTATAATCTGCACGATTTCCGGTTAAATCTTCCCACTTAACAATATCTGAAAGTTCCTGATTTTCCTCTGTTGTCAAGGTTCTTCTTTCTTTTTCTTCCTGACCCTTCTTTAGCACAAATTCTACAGTAGTTTTCTTAGTAGGATTTCCACCCTCCCACTTCTTTTGTGCATATATGCTAAACTTCGGTTCTACCTTAATTTCTCTACCTTCATCGTCCACAAATTTTGAAGATAACAAATTTTGGTACTGAGGTCTTATTTGGTTATTCGAAGGTACATCTAAAGTATTCACATAAATATATAGTGTCGAGTTTTCCGGTCTTTTACTGTTCCCTTCCTTCTCCCCAATTAAAATATCAAATACTTCTTTTTCCTGCCCCTGTAACTGAGCAATTTGTTCTTCCAAGCTTTTTAAATGTTCACTCGTTCCATGTCTATCCGTAAAATTCCAGATAGCATACTGGGTGATAGTTCTTAGACGAGCCGGATCCAAATTATAATCCGCAATTAAATTTGCTCCGTTGTTCGGATATCCATTGTACATAACATCCAACACTTTATTATAAAGTTCTTGGGGACTTAAGTTTTCTCCTATTGCATGATTTGCAAAATTTTCTTGCGTTCCCTTTTCCTTTGTATAGGTCGGAAGTGGTCCTTCCGTACTGCTGGGAGGGGTCGCAGACATAAAATTAAAACAATAAGCAACTTCCGCCGCATTAATGTCACCAATATGCTGTCCCTCAGGACTTACATAAATGTCCTCTGATTTTCCATTGGTCCATCCTACAAATTTTTCATTGTCTGCAAAAACAGATTCTGCATTCGACCTGCCTATTCCAAACACTAAAATAGCTGTTAGAAATAGTGCCAACATCTTTTTCATTCGTTTCATTCGTTTCATTCAGCTCTCTCCTTTTTTCTTTAATAAATACGTAAACAATAGCTAACAAACAAATAGTGCACTTAAATCGTAATTTAAGTGCACTATTATCCGCAATAAAATGCACAGTGTATACTTACTTTTAATAGGTTCATACTATGTACTTTTATCCGCTCTTTACATATTTTTCATCTGAATTTTATCATAGGCATTATTATTTGTCATCTCTTTTCCTATCTCTTTCATATGTTTTCAGATTTTCATCATTTATTCTTAAGTATTTCATCATTTATTCTTAAGAATTCTACTATTTGATACTACCTTACTTCCCTTTAAAGGCTTTGCATATTCTATGAATTTTATTTTTATGCTTCCTCTAATAATTTATTTAACAAAACCTCTCGATTGTTTATAAATAATTCTGTCACTCTATAGCTTTCTGTCTCTTCATAAGCACAGCTGACTATCCCATTTTCATCAAAAGAATAAATTTCTGCCCCAGGTATTCCCAAAAGAATTGGAGAATGGCTTGCAATAAGAAATTGAGCCCCCTTCTTTGCACTCTCATGAATCTGCATCAAAAAAGATAATTGTCTCTGTGGTGATAAAGAAGCCTCCGGTTCATCTAAAATATACAACCCCTCTGCCCGTAAATTTTTCTTTACCAAAGCCATAAAACTCTCCCCGTGAGAAATTTCATGGTAGCCCTCGGATAGCGCCCCCTCATATTCTTTTTCCTGTGTTGCTACATTATAAAAACTCTCTGCCCGAAAAAAATATCCCCATTTTTCTCTTCTATATCCCTTAGAAATTCTAATCGCTCGGTATAAATCACTATGGGCATCATAAGTAGAAAAAGCATAATTTTTACTTCCTCCCTCCGGATTAAATCCATGCGCGATTGCAATTGCTTCAAGCAAGGTAGATTTGCCACTTCCATTTTCTCCCACAAAAAAGGTAATAGGTTGAGTAAAGGTAAGTCTTTTTACACCTTTCAGAGCTTTAATATTTCTAACATAATTTAACTTATCGACTTTATCCCAATCAAAAAAAATTTCATTTATAAACTGATGATTCATTTTATACTCCCATTTCATTAAATACATGTATATATTATTTATTATATCATGAAAATACAGTGTATTTCCTGCTAATCAATCACTCAAAATCTGTTTCCATCTTCTTAAATAAAATAGTAGCAGTAGCTTACTTTCGTATCACAATAACTAATATTCTAATAATATCCTCTAACATTTTAATAGGTAGCATACTCAAATCTCTATCAAATTTTATTAATTATTATAAATACAGAAAGGAGTCATACCCTCCTAAGATATGACTCCTTTCTTAAAATTCATTTGCCTCTGACTAAGATCTCTTTGCCTTTTTAATACTTAAAATGAACATCATAAACAAACCTGCTACTAAAGTCAATAAAGAATACAAAGCAAAATTAGAAAGGTCCCCTGTTTTTGGAGATTTATTTTTTGAAATAGGCTTCTTAACCTGTTTCTCCCTTTCTGTATTTTTGGTTTTCTCTATATCTTTTGTGTTTTCTTGTTTTTTCGGCTGATTTGGAACTGATGGCTCCTGCGGTTTATTCGGTTTATTCGGTTCATTCGGTATCGACGGTTCCTGCGGCTTATTAGGCTCATTTGGTACCGGCGATTCCTGCGGTTTGTTTGGTTCATTTGGTACCGGCGGTTCCTGCGGTTTGTTTGGCTCATTTGGTACCGGCGGTTTCTCAACCTTAGTATTTGTTATTTTTCCCATTTCATAGGTAACAACATACTCTTGACCCTTAACTGTAACCTTACCATTTTCCTCGCCTACTTCTTTTGCCGAGTAAGAAA
>DATCYL010000204.1:0-3893 GCA_036570305.1 Lachnospiraceae bacterium | reverse complement strand
TTACTAATGATTATAAGTCATCTCAAAAGTTTTTAAATGAGATTGATGCGGCAGCTGTTTATGTAAATGCATCGACAAGATTTACGGACGGATTTGAATTTGGCTTTGGTGCCGAAATTGGAATCAGTACACAAAAAATGCATGCAAGAGGGCCTATGGGATTACTTGCACTTACCACTACAAAATACATTATTTACGGTTCAGGGCAGGTGCGCCCATAATAGAGAGAAAACTTGGAATTCGAGAAAGGGTTTCAAGTTTTTTCTTTTTATCGAAGGGCTTAATTCTTTCTAACAAGCATTTGAAAAAAAATAACAAGTAAGCTATAATAAAAAGTTGTATTTAAGAGATAAAAATTGAAAGGAACTTATATGAATACGATTGTAAATTGGGATGAAATAGATATCAGTAAGGCTGCACCGGAGGAGGAACCACAAAGGCAATATTATTATATTGCAAAGATGAGAAAAAGAGTGGAGGAAATTTCAAAAAAATTAGGAAGACCACTTACCTTTTGTGTGACGACTTTCGGCTGTCAGATGAATGCCAGGGACAGTGAGAAGTTATCCGGTATCTTAGAGCAGATAGGATATGTTGAAAAAGAGGATGAAAATGCGGATTTCGTAATTTATAATACCTGTACCGTCAGAGAAAATGCCAATCAAAGAGTTTACGGAAGACTTGGCTATTTAAATAGTCTAAAGAAAAAAAATCCCCATATGCTTATCGGTCTTTGCGGTTGTATGATGCAGGAACCTCATGTGGTGGAAAAATTAAAGAAAAGTTACAGTTTCATTGATTTGGTCTTCGGTACTCATAATATTTTTAAATTTGCCGAGCTTTTGGATACCCGCATGGATTCAGGAAGAATGGTAATCGATATTTGGCAAAACACTAACAAAATCGTGGAAAATCTGCCAAGTGATCGCAAGTATTCCTTTAAATCAGGGATTAATATTATGTTTGGTTGCAACAATTTTTGCAGCTACTGTATTGTGCCTTATGTAAGGGGACGAGAGAGAAGCAGAAATCCAAGAGAAATTTTAAAAGAAATAGAACTGTTGGTAAAAGACGGTGTTGTGGAGGTTATGCTTTTAGGACAAAATGTAAATTCTTATGGGAAAGAGTTCGAAGAGCCTATAACCTTTGCACAGCTTTTGGAGATGGTAGAAGAAATTGACGGTTTAAAAAGAATTCGATTTATGACATCGCATCCAAAGGACTTATCAGATGACTTAATTGCGGTGATGGCAAAGAGTCAAAAGATTTGCAATCATATGCATCTGCCGGTACAGTCAGGAAGCAGCTCTATTTTAAAGAAAATGAATCGTCACTATACAAAAGAGCAATACTTGACAATCGTAGAAAAATTAAAAAAGGCAATTCCGAATTTGTCCCTTACAACGGATATTATCGTGGGCTTTCCGGGAGAGACAGAGGAAGACTTTTTGGATACCTTGGATTTAGTGGAAAAGGTAAGATATGACAGTGCATTTACCTTTATTTATTCTAAAAGAACAGGAACCCCTGCTGCTACTATGGAAAATCAGGTAGATAAAGAGGTGGTAAAATCCCGTTTTGATCGCTTGCTTGCCAGAGTGCAGGAAATTTCAAGAGAAATGTCCGCACGATTTGAGGGAAGTATTCAGGAAGTTTTAGTAGAAGAGGTCAATGGACAAGATTCCTCTCTTATGACAGGACGCATGACCAATAATTTGTTGGTACATTTTCCGGGAGATGCCTCTATGATTGGGCAATTAAAACATGTGAAATTAGAAGAATGCAAAGGTTTTTATTATATTGGAAGGATGGTAGAATAAGTGGCTTTATCACCTATGATGCAGCATTATTTAACAACGAAAGAAGACTATCCCGATGCGGTGCTGTTTTACCGCTTGGGAGACTTTTATGAGATGTTTTTTGAGGATGCAAAGGTTGTTTCCAAGGAGTTGGAACTGACTCTTACAGGAAGAGATTGTGGACTTGAGGAGAGGGCACCCATGTGCGGTGTTCCCTTTCATGCTGCGGAAAATTATATCAGTCGCTTAATTGAAAAGGGATTTAAGGTAGCCATATGCGAGCAGGTGGAAGATCCTAAAACAGCTAAGGGAATGGTAAAAAGAGAGGTGGTTAGAGTTGTCACTCCGGGAACAAACTTTAATACCCAGACCTTGGATGAAAAAAAGAACAACTACCTCATGTGTATAGTTGCTTCGGATGATTTGTATGCGATTGCAAGCGCAGACGTAACCACAGGGGAATGCTTAGTAACTCAAGTGAATCACATTCGTAAGATGATGGATGAAATTTATAAATTTTCTCCGGCAGAAATCATAGGGAACGAGGCTGTTTTTATGAGCGGACTTAATCAGGATGATTTGTACCAAAGAATGAATGTCAGAGTTAATATGCTGGAGAGCCATTACTTTGATGAAGCCGTATGTGAAAGAACCATCAAGGAGCATTTTCATGTGGCGAGTTTGGAGGGATTAGGGTTAAAGGAATATGAAACCGCTTTACTGGCTGTGGGAGCTCTCTTTCAGTATTTATACGAAACACAAAAATCTTCATTGTCCCACATGACCGGCATTCAACCGTATTCAACAGATGGCTATATGCTGATTGATACCTCTTCCAGAAGAAATTTGGAACTGGTAGAGACTTTGCGGGAGAAGAAAAAGAGAGGTTCTCTTCTTTGGGTGCTTGATAAAACAAGGACCGCCATGGGAGCCAGAACTCTTCGAACCTATGTTGAGCAACCCTTAATAAAGGCAGAAGAAATAGAAGACAGACTGGACGCCGTGGGCGAATTGCAGTCTTCTGCTATTACCAGAGAAGAAATTAGGGAATATTTAAATCCAATCTATGATATGGAACGCCTGGCAGGAAAAATCAGCTATAAGACAGCGAATCCAAGAGATTTGATTGCTTTTAAATCCTCTTTGTCTATGCTTCCTTTTATCAAAGGACTTTTAAAAGAGTTTAAAGGAAATCTTTTAAAACAAGTAGAAGCAGATATGGATGATTTAGCAGATATTTATGATTTAATAGATAGAGCTATTTGCCAAGAACCACCTTTGGCATTAAAAGAGGGCGGGATTATCAAGGACGGTTTTGACGAAAATGTTGATAAATATCGTCATGCAAAGACAGAAGGCAAGGCATGGCTTGCAGAGCTTGAAGCGAAAGAGAGAGAAAAGACCCAGATAAAGAATTTAAAAATTAAATATAATAAGGTTTTTGGCTATTATTTGGAAGTGACAAATTCTTTTAAAGATATGGTACCCGATTATTATACAAGAAAACAAACTCTAACCAACGCCGAACGCTATATTACCCCTAAGTTAAAAGAATTAGAAGATTTGATTTTAGGAGCGGAAGACAAACTTTATGCTTTAGAGTATGAGCTTTTTGCCGAAATAAGAGAAAAAATCTCTGATGAAGTAGTTCGTATTCAAAAGACAGCTCGTGCCATTGCTCGATTGGATGTTTTTGCTTCTCTTGCTTTGGTTGCAGAAAGAAACCATTATTGCAGACCTCAAATGAACAATAAGGGGATTTTGGATATTAAAGAAGGGCGCCATCCGGTAGTGGAAAAAATGATTTCCAATGATATGTTTATAGCAAACGATACTTATTTGGATAATCAAAAATCCAGAATATCTATTATTACAGGTCCGAATATGGCAGGAAAATCCACTTATATGCGTCAAACGGCTTTGATTGTTTTGATGGCGCAAATCGGTTCCTATGTTCCGGCAAAGATGGCAAAAATAGGAATTGTAGATCGAATATTTACCAGAGTGGGAGCTTCTGACGATCTGGCAAGCGGACAAAGTACCTTTATGGTAGAAATGACAGAAGTTGCCAATATTTTAAGAAATGCAACCTCT
>DATCYL010000203.1:0-7491 GCA_036570305.1 Lachnospiraceae bacterium | reverse complement strand
AGTTGGGTGTAGCAAACCAATTTTGTCATAATACTGTAAAGTTCTAACACTAATTCCTGCAATTTTACTTACAGCTTTTATTGTTTTCATAAAATCACCTCCTTGTTACTATGAATATAAACTATTACGTAACGTAGTAGTCAAGTGATTATATGAAAATTTTTTATAATTTTAGCTAAAAATCGGTTCTTGCATCCATTGCTCAGATAGGCAGATATCCATCCCTATTTTCATAGCCTCATAAACATCTGTCATTGTCCCTCCAAGATTAAGTACCTCATTTTGAATATCTTCTTTTGTCCATCCTTTTGAACCATCATTTTCTTTTGCAAACTTATCCATTACCTTCTTAACAACAAGTTCTAATACCTCTTTTTCCAACATTATATTTCCCTCCTTTAATCCGTTTTACTTGGTTTGTATAGGTTAAACGAAGTTGAATATGAGTACAACCCACTTGTAAGAAATAGGGATTTAAATGTAAGAATTAAGTATTTTAATGTTGTTTTTTAAATGAATAAAATACCCCTGCCATCATATACACTTTCTGTATTTTGATTTCCACATCTAATTGCTCTATCAAGTCCCATAATGGTAGCGATGGCACCATCTATCTTTTCTGTGGACTTTTCTTTATCGGCTTTGATGTTTCCAGCAGGATCGGTTCTAATAAATATATTATCCATCATCCATCTAAGAACAGGATTTCCACCATGAGCAAGCTTTTGCTCTAATGTTAATTTCATAAGTTCCTTAGTAGGTGGACTCATATCCTTAAAACCCTGTCCAAAAGGAACTACAGTAAAACCCATATTTTCTAGGTTTTGTACCATCTGAACAGCACCCCACCTATCAAAGGCAATTTCTCTAATATTGAATCTTTCACCTAGCTTTTCTATGAATTTTTCAATATAACCATAATGAACAACATTACCTTCTGTTGTCTGAATGTATCCTTGTCTTTCCCAAACATCATAAGGTACATGGTCACGCTTTACTCTTAAATCCAGTGTTTCTTCAGGTATCCAAAAGAAAGGCATAATGCAAAATTTATCGTCTTCATCCGTTGGAGGAAAGACTAAAACAAAAGCTGTAATATCCGTTGTTGATGAAAGGTCAAGACCTCCGTAGCAAACTCTACCTTCAAGGTCATTTTCATTCACAGCAAATGAGCAAGCATCCCACTTTTCCATAGGCATCCAGCGTATTGCTTGTTTCACCCATTGATTTAGTCTTAATTGTCTGAAGGAATTTTCTTCTCCCGGATTTTGCTTTGCCGACTCACAGGCTGCCTTTACTTTATCTATTCCAACTGTCACGCCAAGCGATGGATTTGCTTTCTTCCATACTTTTGGATCTGTCCAGTCATCTTCTTCATCAGCACCATAAATTACCGGATAAAAAGTGGAATCAATTTTTCTTCCTTCTAAAATATCCTTAGCCTTTTGATGCGTTTCATAGCAAATAGAATGAGTATCTGTACCTGCTGTTGTAATAAGAAAATATAAAGGCTGAGTTCTTGCATCACCTGAACCTTTAGTCATAACATCAAATAGTTTTCTATTTGGCTGTGTGTGTAACTCATCAAAAACTACCCCATGTATATTAAAGCCATGCTTGGAATAGGCTTCTGCTGATAAGACTTGATAGAAAGAATTTGTTGGCTGAAAAATAATTCTTTTCTGTGATACCAGTATCTTAACTCTTTTATTAAGTGCAGGGCACATCCTTACCATATCAGCTGCAACATCAAAGACAATGGTTGCTTGTTGTCTATCAGCAGCACATCCATAAACTTCTGCTCTTTCTTCTCCATCGCCACAAGTAAGGAGGAGTGCCACAGCAGCCGCAAGCTCACTCTTACCCATCTTCTTTGGGATTTCAATGTAGGCTGTATTAAACTGCCTGTATCCATTTGGCTTAATCACACCAAATAAATCTCTTATGATTTGTTCTTGCCAAGGAAGTAACTTAAATGGCTTACCAGCCCATGTACCTTTGGTGTGGCTTAGGCATTCAATAAAATTTACAGCATAATCTGCATGGTCTTTGCTATAAATAGAATCTTTTAATTTAAATTTTGTAGTCTTGTATTTTGCCATCAACTCACCTCTTTTAGGCATAAAAAATACAGCCCTCTGGCTGCTACTACGAAAAACAGAGCCTAGGCTCTGAAATTCTTTTATTGTTAGTTTTGTTTTAATGCCCACTCAATTGCGTGACCATCATCTTCAAATCTTTCTTCGCTTACTTCCCTTAGTCCAATAAAACCTTCGCATGAATGGTCATCATCCAGAAATTCATAAACTGCTGCAAAGTAGCAATTTCCATCTGGGTGATAGTAGTGTCCTACAAGAATCACCCTATCTCCAAAGGTTATGACCTTACCCCATCTAGTTTCTAAATCTTCCGGTGTTGCCTGTGTTGGTATCTTGTACTTGTTAGCTAAATCTATCATTTTGCTCATCTTATTTCCCCTCCAATTCTAAGAATTCATCGTAGGTGATGAGGCCTTCGTCATAAAGCTCAAAGTTTTCATTTCCCTTGTAGAATTCTCTTTCTTTTTCTTCTCTTGCTTTGGCTCTTTTTAGGTATTCGTTCCAGCCAATCTTGCCTTCGTCATAAAGTTTTCTTTCAGTCTCTCTTTTATAAAATGCTGCTTTCTTCTCGTTTAGTTTTTTTGTTGCTTCCTTAAAAATTTCTTGCTTTGTCATGTTCGTTTCTCCTTTGTTTTTGGTATGTGTATATTCCCGTAATTTGAAGGATATATCAAGTCATTTTTAAAGAAATATGTGCTTTATTTTCATAATAATAATAGTTTTATTTGCCATAAATAATGAAATCAATATAGGCTTTTCTATCCGTTTCAAGAAAATCTACAAGCTCATAAAAGTCCATTTCGTAAGCGATTCTTTGAACAGTATTTACATCAAACATATTTGTGAGTCCCATTTTTCTTATTGCGAGGATTTGCTCCTTTATTTTATCGTTCATCTGAAACCCTCCTGCAGGAATCTTCACCATAAGCTACACTTAGGCTACTTCCGTTATCCCAAGAAACCATAATGGAGCCAATATCATCAACTCCCCTTACTGTTCCTTTTGTACCAATAGGCGGTGCTTGGATATCCTCCATAGATACAAGCTCCACTCTACTTCCCATCGGATACTTTTTTCTTAACCCTTCAACAACCTCTCTACTTGTAAATCTCATCTTCATGACCTCCATTTCTAAAAGCTGATGATCCTGAAAGTTTTTCAAGAAGTAATTTTCTATCCTTCTTAAATTCATCTCCAATAAAGCCTAGCCTTAAAAGAAAACATCTAAAGGCATACTTTTCGTTGACCACTTCTTTGGAAGATTCGTTGATGCGTTTGGCGCTCACGCTCATCTCACAAAGTGCTGCAATGAATTTTGTATATGTCATTAGATGTTCGTTATCGATATTTTCAAACCAAAGAAAACTTACTTTTTCTTCATCTTCCTTAATTTCAAGGCTTGTAACTCCTAGTGCCTTTTTGATTAAATCGCCCTTATTTTCAAGAATTTTATTGAGTTTGGCTAAATCCACCTTATCTCTTGGAATCGCAACTGTAAGCCCCTGTGTTGCCACAGGTTCGCTTTTACTTTCTTCCTCGGGTATAAAGCCGTCACCGATAAGATTGTGAACTAACCTTTCAAGTGCGAAATCATCTTCACATAAAACCATTCCCGTCTTATCAATTGTAAAGATTCCAACCTCATAAGCTGTACTTGGCATTCCTAAATACTTGGATTTTTCATTTGTGATTCTTTCAATCCCTTTGACAAGCTCTTTTCTCTCTTTACCTGTAACATTAAATTTTACTTGCATTGTTTTACCTCCTTTAATTTGGTATGTACATATATCACTCTAAAGCCTGTAAATAGCAAGTCATATCTGTGCTTTATTCAAAATAAAAGTGCTTAATTCCTGAAAGTACAAAGCATACATTTGGAAGTACCACACCATTACCCCACATCTTGTATTCAGCAGAATCTGTATAGGGACTAGCAAGCCACTTTCTTATCTGCTTCTCACTTCTTGGCTTAGTAGCTTTCGTTACAACTTCTCTATATGTTTCAAAAACTTCAGTCCAAAATGCTAGTTCAGTTTCTGTAGGATTTTCTGTTTCAAGTCCATCACACCAACCATCTGGGAAACCTTGAAGTCTTCCACATTCCTTTGGTGTAAGCCTTCTAACAATATATCTTTTACCCTCCATGTCATTTACAACTGGAGGATCTTTATAGTCACTTGCCACTAAGGTATTAGCTAGATTTTCCATCGCCTCGGTATGATGTGAGTTTTTGCTTGTTGAATAAATTTCTTTTTCTACTACAAGTTTTCCTTGAGATGCCATTTCACTATGAACACCCTTTGGTCCATCCATCGCACATAATGTACCTGCTGTTTTGTCACAGTAGACAATGGCAAGTCCGCCTTGATTAGCTTCCGGTGAGTTTTGACCCGTGTTAATGGTTCTTGCCACATCGGTTTCATAGATATTGGCTCTGTGATTTTTGGTATTTTCTGATGTGATTCTGACATCAAATATATCTACTTTATCTTCAATTACAAATGGCTGGTTATTTCCACCAGTTCCAAGGCTTGCTCCTATGGTATTACTAATATCAATCGGGCCTTTAAATCTAGAGTCCTGTCCATGATTTTCAAATACCAGTGGCGGGTGATTTCCTACACTTGCAGTGATTGTTCCTGTCTTTTCTTTATGAACATCCATCCTCTGACCCCCTTGGTCATTTAAGCATAGATTTGTGACTGAACTTCTAATGCTACCTTTAGAACCTGTGGCAGTTCTTTGCCACGGGCATTTGCTCTTTTCAAGATGCCAAGGCATGCCTTCGGACTCAAATAATATTTTTCCGGCACTTTCTCCATTAAAATCTGCGACAAGGTAGATACGTCTTCTTCTTTGGGGAACTCCCCAGTACTGAGCATCAAATACCCTCCAGCTAAGTGAGAAATCTCCTGACATGATAAGACCTGCGTTTTGCCATTTCTTAGGTCTAGCCTCATCAATTTTATGTCCTTTGATCCCACAGATTTCTTTGAGGACTGAAAAGAAGTCCTCTCCTTTGTCTGAGGAGAATGCACCTGGCACATTTTCCCAAACGATATATCTTGGTTTTTCTCCATGCGTTTCTTCCCTCATTTCTTTAATAATTCTAATTGCCTCATAAAATAAATTAGAGCGAGAACCACTTAGCCCTGCTCTTTTACCTGCTATAGACATATCTTGGCATGGGCTGCCAAAAGTGATGATGTCCACAGGTTCTATTTCATTTCCCTTTATTTTTGAAACATCACCTAGGTGTTTCATATTTGGAAATCTTCTGGTTGTCACTCTAATAGGGAATGGCTCTACTTCTGACGCCCATATCGGTGTAATTCCTGTAAGAATGCCACCAAGTGGGAAACCTCCGCTCCCGTCAAATAAGCTACCTAGTGTAAGAGGTTTATTCTGTTTTTTCTCCATCTATTTCCACCTCTTTCACCAAATCTTTATATAATAATTTCTTACCACTACGAATCACATAGACATTTTCACTATCTCCGGTATCTTCCACATATCGTCTTAAAATAACTGATGCATACTTTTCATCAAGTTCCATCGTAAAACAGATTCGATTTGTCTTTTCACAAGCCATTAAGATTGAACCACTACCACCAAAGGTATCAATGACGATGGCATTTTCTTGACTTGAGTTTTGAATCGGATAGGAAAGTAAATCTAGTGGCTTTGATGTCGGATGATTTTCATTCCTCTTTGGTTTATCAAAGTTCCAGATAGTTGTTTGCTTTCTATCGGAATACCATGAATGCTTACCATTTTTAAGAAAGCCATAAAGCACAGGTTCATGTTGCCACTGATAGTCACTTCTACCAAGAACAAGTGAGTTCTTTACCCATATACAACAGCCTGCAAGATGAAATCCTGCATCAATAAAAGCTTTTCTAAAATTAAGTCCTTCCGTATCAGCATGAAAGATATAGGCTGCTCCACCACTTTCCAAATGCTCAGCCATATTTTGAAAGGATAGAAGAAGGAAATTATAAAACTCATCGTTTTGCAATTTATCATTCTTGATAGATAATCCCTTGGAACTTTCAAAGGCTACGTTGTAAGGGGGATCGGTAATAATGAGATTTGCTTTTTTACCACTCATCAAAGTATCTACATCTTCCTTACTTGTTGCATCACCACACATCAGAGTGTGTTTGCCAACATTCCAGACATCGCCTTTTTCTACAAAGGCAGCTTTTTCAAGTGCTGATGTCAAGTCAAATTTATCATCTTCCACCGTTTCCTTTTCAGAGTTTCCAAATAACTCATCTAGCTCTGATCCATCAAAACCCGTTAGGGCTAAATCAAAATCCATACCTTCTAATTCTTCAATCTCAATTCGGAGTAGTTCCTCATCCCAGCCAGCATCAAGTGCCATTTTGTTGTCAGCTATGATATATGCTTTCTTCTGTGCCTCAGATAGATAGTCTACAAGTACACATGGCACTTCTTCCATCTTTTCTTCCTTAGCTGCCATAACTCTTCCGTGACCTGCGATGATATTAAACTTGGAATCAATGATAACCGGATTGATAAAACCAAATTCTCGTAAAGAGGATCTAAGTTTCATAATCTGCTCTGGAGAGTGAGTTCTTGCATTATTCACATAAGGGACTAGTTTACTAATTTCCACCATTTCCATTTTTGTTTTCATAAACTCACCCCATTAAAAAAGACCCCATTCAGCGAATTTCTCAAATCCACCAATAGAGTCTATATACTTTCTTGCGATATTCACGATTTCGCTATACGGCTTACCATCAACTACTTCATCACCAATGGCACAGCTAAGTTCAATCAGTCTTTGTTCCTCCTGTGCTTTAAGAAAAGCGTAGATATTTACTGATATATCTGCTTTGGATAAGTCTTTACCATGAAGGCCTCCACCTGTAACTGAGTCTGACATATCTGAACCAAGCTTTCTGTTAGTAGCACCTGTATCAACATTAAATCCACCAGTCCAATCTCCTAATGGATTTACGATTGCATTTGGATAAAATTTTTCAAGTTCATTTTTACTTGCATTACTTTGACAAATAATAAGCTTTGTATCGTCTAGGATATATTTTCCGTCATAAGGATATTTAGAATAAATTTTTCTTGCTATCTTAGATAACTGTTTTTGTTCAAGTGTAATAGGTACTCCTTTAAAGATGCCATTATCTCCACATCTAATATTACTTTTTTGATTACTAGATAGATGCTTGTCTTGAGGAACGATTACTATATCCTTTTTTACATTTCCTGCAATACGAGCTATTGCCTCTTTGATGTCCTTATACTTAAAATTGACCGTGCTTTCTATAATCACATGACAAACACCATGACCGATTAATACTTCTACGGCAACTTTAGGATTATCACAATTTTTATATGCTAAAT
>DATCYL010000202.1:0-6399 GCA_036570305.1 Lachnospiraceae bacterium | reverse complement strand
CCTTCGGGGGAAACCGCCATAAGCTTTTAGAAAGTAATTATTCTGTAAAAGAGATTGTTTATGCAGCGGTAGCTTGTGCAAAAGAGGCAGTGGGAGAAAGAGATGCCCTTGTTGCCCTTGATATAGGGCCTATCGGTGAGCTTTTAGAACCGTCGGGCACCCTTAGCTTTGAAGATGCTTACGATATATTTAAGGAAATGGTGGTTTACGGGGAAGAGGCTGGCTGCGACTTGGTGGCTTTTGAGACCATGACAGACTTGTATGAATTAAAAGCCGGAATTTTGGCGGTTAAGGAAAATACCAATCTTCCCATGCTTGCTACCATGACTTTTGAAGAAAACGGAAGAACCTTTACCGGATGTAGTATTGAGTCTATGGCAACGGTTTTAAACGGTTTGGATGTGGATGCCATGGGAATCAACTGTTCCTTGGGACCCAGAGAGATATTTCCTTTGGCAAAGCGACTGACTCAAGTGACGGATAAGCCGATTGTAGTAAAGGCAAATGCGGGTCTTCCGGATCCTTTGACCAATCTTTATGACATTTCTCCCAAAGAATTTGCCAAAGAGATGACCGCCTATGCCAAAGAGGGGATTAAAATCATGGGTGGTTGCTGTGGAACTGATCCCCAATATATCCGTGAACTTAGAAAAGAGATAGAAAAGATAGAGGCAAGCAAAGCTCCCATAGAGAAAAAAACAGTGCTTTGCTCACCGCCTTCTTATGTGGTAGTGGATGGTGTAAGACCGGTAGGAGAACGCATTAACCCTACGGGAAAGAAAAGGTTTGCCCAGGCATTAAAGGAAAATGACATGGGGTATATTGCTGCAAGGGCAATTGAGCAGGCACAGGCAGGTGCTCAGATACTGGATGTCAATGTGGGAGTACCGGGTATTGATGAAGAAGCTATGATGATAAAGGTGGTAAAAACTATACAGTCGGTCTGCGACTTGCCACTGCAAATTGATTCGTCCGACCCTAAAGCTATAGAGGCAGGACTTAGAGTCTTTAATGGAAAGGCTATTGTAAATTCAGTCAATGGGGAAGAAGAGAAGATGAAAGAAATCTTTCCTATTGTAAAAAAATACGGGGCGGCAGTTATTGGGCTTACTTTGGATGAAAAGGGAATTCCACAGACGGCAAAGGAGCGTATAGAGATTGCAAAGCGTATCCTAGATAAGGGACTTGCCTATGGCATTGCCAAGGAAGATATTATTATCGACTGTTTGACCTTAACCGTCTCCGCACAGCAAAATCAGGCAAAAGAGACCTTGGAAGCGGTCTCTTATGTGAGTAAAGTGTTGGGCTTGCAGACAACTTTGGGAGTGTCTAATATTTCTTTCGGTTTACCGGCAAGAATACAAGTCACAAGAAACTTTTTGATTCAGGCAATGCATTGCGGTTTAACTTTACCGATTATTAATCCAAACCAGGAAGAAATCATGGATGCTATTGTATCTTTTCGTGTTTTAAGCGGGGAGGATGAAAATAGTGAGGCATTTATTGCCAGATTTGCAGATAGAAAGGAGTCGTCGGTGCCGATAGGTGGGACAAGTAGTGAAAAAAAAGATTTGTCTTATCTGGTTTCTAAGGGACTAAAGGCGGAGGCAGCGGTTATGACGGAAGCCTTATTGGCAGAAAAATCGGAGATGGAAATCATCAATGAGATTTTGATTCCTACCTTGGATAAAGTGGGAGAACGCTTTGAAAAAGGCGAAATTTTTCTTCCACAGTTGATTAAATCGGCAGAGGCTTCCTGCGAGGCTTTTGAGGTTTTAAAACAGCATATGCTAAAGGATGGAGAGCCGACTATAGCAAAGGATAAGGTCATACTGGCAACGGTAAAAGGGGATATTCATGATATAGGGAAAAATATTGTTAAGGTTATGCTTGAAAACTACAGTTATCAGGTAATTGATTTAGGAAGGGATGTAGACCCTGCTCTGGTAGTAGAAACAGCGAAAAGAGAGAATGTAAAGCTCATCGGTTTAAGTGCTCTTATGACAACGACTCTAAAGAGTATGAAGGAGACAGTAGAAGCTTTGCATGAAAGTCGGCACGATTGTAAAATTGTGGTGGGAGGAGCGGTGCTTACACCCGAGTATGCTAAGGAGATACAGGCGGACTGTTATGCCAAAGATGCAAAACAGACGGTAGATTTTGCAAAGGAAGTGTTGGGATAAATGCTAAATATAATAAAAGAAGAAGGGGAATATAAAACTTTAGAGGGTAGTATTCCCTCCTCGGATAAAGAACATGACTTGCACTTGCTTGTTTGGGAACCTAAGAAAAAGGCAAGGGCAATTGTGCAAATTTCTCATGGTATGATGGAATATGTAGGACGCTTTGAAGGACTGGCGGTTTTTCTTGCCAAAGAGGGATTTGTAGTCATAGGAAATGATCATTTGGGTCATGGAAAAAGTACAAAGGTTAAGGAAGAGCTGGGATATATAGGTGTGGGAAAGAGCAAAAGTCTGTTAGAGGACTTAAGGGAAGTATCTCTCTATATAAAGAAGTTATATCCTGCCTTACCCTTAGTTTTATTCGGGCACAGCATGGGTTCTTTTTTAGCAAGGTCTTATGCCATGACTTACTCTAAAAAGATAGAGGGGCTGATTTTATCGGGTACGGGTTATCAGCCTCAGCCTCTTTTAAAGACTGCAAGAGCTTTAGCCTTTCTTATTGGAAAGATAAAAGGAGACTTTTATCGCTCTGAGTTTTTTAAAAGAATGGCATTCGCAGGATATTTATCGCGGATAAAAAATCCCAAAACTGCCAATGATTGGTTGACTAAGGATGAGAAAATCGTAGAGGCTTATAATAAGGATGCCTATTGTAATTATACATTTACCATGAATGGCTATCAGACACTATTAGAAGTGCTGGATTCTATCCAAAAGAGGAAAAATATAGCAAAGATTAGAAAAGACTTGCCAATTTATTTTATTGCGGGCAAAGAGGATCCTGTAGGAAATTACGGTTTGGGTGTAAAAAAGGTCTATGAAAGTTATAAAAAGGCTGGTATAAAAGATATAGACCTCAAATTATATGCCAATGATCGTCATGAACTGACTAACGAGCTGGACAAGGAAACGGTTTTTGCAGATATCGTTAAATGGATGGAAAATTTTTTTGGGAAAAAAGACAGATAAAAACAAAAGCTTGTGGCAAATCAAAGCTATTTAAAGAAGATTTTATAACAATAAGGATAATAAAAAATGAGAAAAGGGAGAATACTATGAATGATTGGGTAAGATGTGTCGATAGAAAGTTAATCTACAAAGGTAGGATTTTGGAGTTATATCAAGATACCGTACAAATTGCAAACGGTAATGTGAAAAAATGGGATTTTATTAAGCATAAGGGGGCGGCAGCTATTGTTCCTGTTCTTGAGGATGGTAGGATTTTGATGGTCAAGCAATATCGTCATGCTCTGGATATGGATGTTTATGAACTTCCGGCAGGAGGAAGAAATTCGGAGGAAGAAAGTTTTTTAGATTGCGCGACCAGAGAGCTTGAGGAAGAAACAGGCTATAAAAGCAACAAAGAACTAAAGATGCTTATTACTCTCTATACAACCGTGGCTTTTTGTAATGAAAGAATTGATATTTTTATTGCGGATGATTTAGTAAAAACGAAACAAAATCTGGATGAAGATGAAAAGATTGAAGTGGAGGCATATACACTTGAAGAATTAACAGATATGGTCTTGACTCAAAAAATTGTAGATAGCAAAACAATAGCAGGACTTATGGCATATAGAGCCTATCTGGACAAAAATTAAGAAAATCTAAATAAATATTAAGAATAAGCCTTGTTGTTCTATCTCTTAGGCTTCGTTATACTATATAAGAATAATTTGCATATTTAGCATTTACCTTATCTTGAGTAGTATCTTTACTGAAAAGGTAAGATAAGAGAAGCGGACAATATGCAAAAAAAGGAGATAAGAAGTAGAATAGGAGGGTTTTTAATGAAGAAAAAAAGAAATTGTTTATCGTTAGTGTTTGCCTTTATGCTGACTGTGATTTTAGGCTTTACAAGCTTAGTTCCGGCTTATGCATATGAAGAGCGAGACATGAAAAGAATGGATTATAAGGCGGATGGCTTTGTGACTCCAAAAGTAGGAGATAGCATCCCGGCAAAAAAAGCGGTAAGTCCAGCAGACGAGAAAGTAAATGTAGAAAATGGAACCGTTGTCTGGGTAGAAAAGCAAGAGGGCGGTTCGTGGAAGGAAGTTTCCGGTGGAAAGTTTGAAGGCGGTAAGACCTATCGGTTGAAATTTGATGCCGAGAAAATTGGAATTAATATTGTAAGCGGATTTGGAGTAAAGGCACCTTTGATTTATATCAATGACATCACGGTAGAGCCTATTAAAGAGGATGGCATCACAGACTCTTTGTATGAGAGAAAAGGTAGTCTTTCTGCAAAAGCCAGGATGTATTCTAAAGCTTACAAATTAGAAGTTCCTGAGTACAAAATTACCATTACCGATGGTAAAGCTTTTGACTTAACAGCTCCTGACAAGACAATTACAAGTGCTAAAGCAGGCGCAGATATCGGTATTCAGGCAAATGACGCAAAGCCAGGATTTATGTTTGATAAATGGGAAGTTGTAAGCAAGAATACAAAAGTAGTAGAAGAAACCGCTGAGGGAAGCGGATTTGAAATGCCGGCAGGAAATGTAGAAATTAAAGCTACCTACAAAGAAGTAGCTCCAAAAGAATACGCAATTTCTGTAATTGGTGGTTCTGCTTTTGAATTAAACGAAGGTCAGACAAAGATTACAAAAGCTGCTGTAGATACAGATATTAAAATTGTGGCAGATGTAGCAGCTACCGGACAGGTATTTGATAAATGGGAAATCGTAAAAGGCGATATAGAGCTTACAGAAGTAAATGAGGAAATTTCAGGATTTGCAATGCCTGCCATGGATGTAGAGGTAAAGGCAGTATATAAAGAAGCACCACTTCCTCCTGCACCGACAGCGACTATTTCTTATGATTTAGCCGGTGGAACATTAAATGGACAGACGGGTATTGTTAAAGTAACAGCTAAAATCGGAGATACTATTACTTTAGCAGAAGCACCGACAAAAGAGGGGCATACCTTTACTTTTTGGAAAGGTTCTCAGTATAAGGCAGGTGCATCTTATCTTGTAGTGGGAGATCATACCTTTACTGCTCAGTGGGAAGAAGTTAAAAAAGAGGATAAAGAGCAGGAAAACCCAAAACCACAAGATGACCAGAAACAGGATGATTCCAAAAAAGACAATCAAAAGCAAGATGATTCTAAGAAAAATTCTGATAAGAAAAATGATCAGATGAAACAAAATGATCAGAAACAGCAGGATAATAAAGATAAAAAGATAGAGAAAAAAGAAGAGAACAAAAAGCAGGATACGAAAAAGGCGATTACCAAAAAAGATAATAAAAAGGTAAAAAATACAGCAAAATCTTCTACAACAAACAAAACCTCAAAAGCAAACAAAGCACCAAAAACAGGTGATACAAGCAAACAGATTTTATGGATTGCAGCAATGGTAGTTTCTTTGTTGGCTTTGATAGGGATTGTAATAAGAAAGAAAAGAGCATAAGTAATAACTAGAGTGTATAAAGTATAAAGAGAAGGTGGGAAAAGCAAGCAAAGCTTTTCCCACCTTCTTTGTTATGTGGCAAGTCGGGCAAAGAGGAGTTTGCCAAACTGTATTTAGCGACTATCTTATTTTACAGGTGCAGCTTCTTCATCTGTAATCACGATAACATTTGGGTGCAGTTGCAAAATAGAAGCAGGTAAATCGGGGGTAATGGGTCCATATAGGGCCTTACTTACAGCTTCTGCTTTGCTGGATCCTGTGGCAAGAAGCAGGATTTTTTTTGCGGACATGATACCGGAAAGCCCCATGGTGATAGCCTGTCTTGGAACTTCATCTACAGAGTGAAAGAGTCTGGAATTTGCCCGTATCGTGCTTTCGGTTAAAGAAACTACGTGAGTATTTGGGATAAATTCACCGGGTTCATTAAAACCGATATGACCGTTTTGACCGATACCGAGAATCTGAATGTCAATTCCGCCCATTTCACGGATAAGGGCATCATAGGAAGCTGCGGCTGATAAAGAGTCTGTAGCCATACCGTCAGGGACAAAGGTTTTGTCCTTATCAATATTTACATGGTTAAACAAGTGCTGGTTCATAAAGTATCTATAACTTTGTTCATGGCTTCCGGGAAGGTTACAGTACTCATCAAGATTGATAGAGGAAACCTTAGAAAAGTCCAACAAACCATCCTCATAATCTTTGATAAGACAGCGATAGGTTTCTATAGGGGTGGTTCCTGTAGCCAGACCTAAGACCGCATTGGGCTTGTGGATGATTTCAGCTCCGATGATAGCGGCAGC
>DATCYL010000201.1:0-3674 GCA_036570305.1 Lachnospiraceae bacterium | reverse complement strand
TCCATAAGGTCATCGCTATCTTCTTCATAAATTTCTGTACAGTTCTGTTTGACGATGTCGTATATCTCATACCAAATAAGATTTGCTGTTTTTTGAAACTGTGATGACATCTGAATAAATGGCGAAGCAATTACTCCACCTGTTGTTGGATGCTTTCCAAGCATTCCATACCTGCTAATAGCATCCTCGCATTGAATATATCTGGCAAAGGCCTGTGAATATGACTCAAGCAATCTTTTATTTACTAACTTTTCGCATTTTCTCTCCTTTAGCCACAGCCATGTTTCTTTATATATTTCATCTGCGCCTAGTGGAATACCATCCTTTTGTTTTGCAGATAGGTACTCACCAGGTTTTGGCATATCTATTCCATCAAGTTCTACACCATCGGGTAAATCTACAGAATCAAGTTCTGCATAGTACATATCCGGTATATCATTTACAAGCAGTTTTACTTTTTCTCCATTTTGTATTTTTTCAGCTATTGGCCTTGGTTTATCTCCTGCTTTTACTCTTCTGCCACCTCTGTATGTTCCATCTTTGGCCACATTCTTCACTTCCCTTCCATTCATATTTTTTAGTTTTCTTTAATACCCTCTTTGAACCTGCGTTTTTGTGCGTGAGACCCCACGCCCGTTCCCCAAAGGATAGATTCGTAGAGATTTTGACCCCCCTCCCATTTATTTTTTATTCCAACGGTCTCCTCTTTGGGCATGAATTCTTGCATGACACGATTTGCATAAAGATATCAAATTACTTTTATTATGATTTCCACCTTCAGAAAGAGGTTTGATGTGATGCACTTCTTCAACAGGAACCATAATGCCTTTTTTAAAGCACTCCTCACAAAATGGATGCTCCTTAACATAAGCATCTCTTACTCTTTTCCACACTCGTCCATACCTACGGCGTACAGCAGGATTCCTGTCGTACTTCTCGTATCGTTTGTTCTCTTCCCTTTGATGCTTTTCACAAAACCTTCCCTCGGTTAAATTAGGACATCCAGGATAAGAACATGGACGCTTTGGCTTTCTTGGCAAGTCTTTCACCTCCTTTTGAGCATAAGAAAAGCCCTGAAAGATTTCTCTCTCAAGGCTTGTATTCTTATAATTTTTGCTAAGTATATCATACCACAAAGGCAAAACTATTAAAAGATAGTCAAACAGTATTATTTAGTCTCAAAGCGTCTCATTTTGTATCAACTTTTTATCTCTATAGGATTTTCAGGCATTTTTAACTTAACTAGTGCATTCCCATGCCACCTTAAAACTGTAGCTCTTGAAGCATGAAGTTCCTTTGCTATTTCATCCCATGTCATATTGTTTAAATAACGATAGGTAAGTAGCAGTTGTTCATCCACACTTTCAAGTTTTGAAATCATGTCAAGAATTTGCTCTTTAAGACTGATAAACAATATAAGTTTCTCATTTATCTTTGCCTCCAAGTCCATTATTTTATTTAAACTTTTCACAAAAGGTGCTTCAGTATTTTTGCTAGTTTGAACTCTGTCTATATCATATCTTGGAGAGGATACACTTGTTGCCATTAACCTAAGTCTTTTTATATCTTCTAGGTAATGCTGTATTCTTTTATCAAGCAGATATGCTTGCTTTAAATATTCTTTTATTTCCATTCTTACCTCCATCTGAGGTAAGTTCTCTCTAGAACCTCTTTTCCTCGTTACTTTAATCTTGCTTTCACTGAATCTATCAGTGCATCTTGCATTTTCTCTTTTGCGTTTAGTGCTTTCATAACATCTTCATCAATAGTACCTTTAGAAACAATGTGATGAATAACTACTGTGTCTTTTTGTCCTTGACGGTAAAGTCTGGCATTGGTCTGCTGATATAACTCCAGTGACCAGGTCAGTCCAAACCATATTAGAGTCGATCCCCCAGCTTGAAGATTTAGTCCATGACCTGCACTTGCAGGGTGAATTACTGCAATAGAAATTTTCCCTTCATTCCAGTCCGTTATATCCTTACCTGTCTTAATCTCTCTAACATCAAATCTATCTTTTATTTTTTCCAGATCATGTTTAAACCAGTATGCTACAAGAACAGGTTTACCATTAGCACCTTCAATTAAATCTTCAAGTGCATCGAGCTTTCTATCATGAATTACGATGCTTTCCTTTTTATCGTTATACACAGCACCGTTTGCCATTTGAAGAAGTTTACTAGATAGGGCTGCAGCATTTATAGCGTCGATTTCTTCATCTTCAATGGATAGCACCATATCCTTTTTTAAGGAATCATATAGTTTTTGTTCCTTTTCCGATAAAGTAACTATCACTTCGTTCATGATACACTCTGGCATTTTCAGAAAATCTTTTGATTTCATGGAAATCGTAATATCTGATATAAGCTGATAGATTTCTTTCTCCGCTCCATCTTTAGGTTTATATGAAAATATCATCTGCTGATTTCTTTTGTCTGGTATAAAGAAGTTCTGTCTGTAGTGAGTGATATATCTTCCAAGCCTTTCTCCCATATCTAGGAGTCTAAACTCTGCCCACAAATCCATAAGTCCATTACTGGATGGTGTACCTGTAAGTCCTACGATTCTCTTTACCTTTGGTCTTACTTTAAGAAGTGACTTAAACCTTTTTGCCTGATAACTTTTAAAAGAGGATAGTTCATCAATGACTACCATATCAAATGTCCACTTGAATCCACTTTTTGTAATAAGCCAGTCTACATTTTCACGGTTAATTACATAAATGTGTGCGGGTTTCTTTAATGCATCAAGCCTTTCTTTTTCACTTCCTGTTACTACAGAATAGCTAAGATATTTTAAGTGATCCCACTTTTTAATTTCATCTGGCCATGTAGAAATCGCAACTCTTAATGGTGCGATAACAAGAGTCCTTGATACATCAAAGTAATCAAGCATAAGTTCATTGATTGCACTAAGGCTTATGACACTTTTTCCAAGACCCATTTCCAATAGAACTGCTGATATTGGATTATTTATGATAAAGTCCGTTGCATACCTTTGATAATCATGAGGAAAGTATTTCATCAATCACACCTCCGATCTGCTCTTTATCATCAATCACAAAACATTTAAAACCTAACTTCCTAAAATCAGCCATTCTTTTTAGCTGAAGAGGTCTTGGTTTTTTGCCTTTTGCCTTAAGCTCTACAAAAGCAAACTTCCCTTCCGGGAGAAGAAGTAAACGATCTGGAATACCAGATAGACTAGGACTTACAAATTTTATTGCAAAACCACCTTTTTCTTTCACCTTACGAACTAAGCATTTTTCAATATCACTTTCTCTTAAACAGCTCATCTGCTCTCTCCTTTGCCATAGCCTTTATTTTTTCATCAATATCATTTCTTGTCACACTAGCTAAATTTCCGTAAAACACATCAACATATTTATTTCCAAGATTAGGATAGTCAGAAAACATATTACTATCAGCCTTTGAACAGATTTCATCAATAGTATTTAATGCCTTTAATAACCTACCTGTATCCTTGGCATGAAGTACAGGACTAATTGCAACTACCGCTTTTGTCCCTACTGTCTTAAGGAGTCTCATATACGCTCCTGCATTTTCATAAACTTCAATTTTTCTTTCATTCCTTGTAATCATCGTATTTCTATTCCTTTCATCAAATTGTTAAAAATAGTTTTGTCCTATTTTGTCACGCTGTCGCTATATAGA
>DATCYL010000200.1:0-3367 GCA_036570305.1 Lachnospiraceae bacterium | reverse complement strand
CCCCTGATTTTTACGGCAATCCAATACTGCCCGTCTTTTTGCGGTGCTACTGTTGCATTTTTAAGCCCCTTAGTCCAATCCGCAATCATAGACCACTGTTGTGTTTGCAAATCGTAAAGAAGCCATTGAATTTCCAAGTCCTCCTGATTACTTCTATACTGAGCCTCGGTAAAAATCAAATCACCGGATTTTTTCATTGCCATCTCCGTAAAATGAAAATAAGGTTCTAAATCCTTATTTACCACATAGGTAATTGTATGATTTGAAACTTCTTCCCCATCGATTTTAGCTTCTACTCTAAGCCAATAATTCCCCCTATTGGGTAACCACTGCAACCAGTTATCCTTTTTCCAGTCGGAAACAAGTTTCCACTGCCCGCTCTCTTGATTGTAGGATAGCCAGCGAAATTTTACCTCGTTTGTATTTGCCGTATAGACTGCCCCTGCGTTAATCTGACCATTTTCTTCAAAGGCATAGATTCCACTAATTTTTGCTTCTTTTGCATAAGTTTTTTCTACTTTATAAGAAATTGTTTTTTCTACAAGCTGTCCCTGTCCGTTAAAGCTCTCCACCCTAAGCCAATAGTTTCCCCTCTTAGGTTTCCAGGTAACCCAATTTGTCTCCTGCCAGTCAGAAAGTATTCCCCAGGTTTCTTTCTCCAAATCATAAACCAACCAACGAAATTTTTTACTTAGCATATTCGTCTCATGCACTGCCCCTGCATGAATTCCATCACTTGCCTCAAAAGCGTAAATATCTTTTATTTCCATAGTCCGACTCTCTTTTGGCAAAATATTATAGGCAAGAGTTTTACTTACTATTGTGCCGTTAGATGCTCTCATCTCCACATGAAACCAATAATTTCCGGCTTTTAAGCTACCTTGGCTTTGACTTTTATCTGACCACTCCGAAAACAAACTCCATTCCTTTGCATTCACATCATATAGAAGCCATCGAAAGGTCGGATTTGTACTGTCAGTGTCATAGTCAGCATCCAAAGTCACCTGCCCCTCGTCTGTCTCTTTAACTAAAATGTCATTTAACATAGCTACTTGTGCAGGCACAAACACCTCTTTTTGATTTTCATTACTTTCTATATTTTTGTCACTTGATACTACTTGAGAATCTCCCTCTACGACATCCTCTTTTTGAATATTTTCCCAAACATCTTCTTTTGTATCCTGATTTGTAGAAGAAAAGTTACCTACATCAAGGTTTTCTGCATCCAAACTTTCTTTGTCGGAAAGCTCCGTCTCTATTTCTTTTTCATCTACACCTTCTTTTGAGTCCTCTTCTTTTATATCATAGTCTTTGGACAAGTCTATCGTATTGCTATCTTCTTTTTCCATAATCTCAGCACTTGTCACAGTTGCATAAACAGGCATCCGACAAATACTCAAAGCAAGCAAAGCCGAACAAAGAACTTTTTCTATCCGTTTTCTAGCCATTCTTTCCATCCTCTCAAATAAAACATCTCTTTTTTATTATTGACAGAATATCTTAATTTGTCTTTTTTGTCCAGATAACTTTATTATTTCCACCTGTCCTTTACCCCTACAAAACATCCTCAATATATAAAAAACAAACGGGGTAAGGCGAAGCTTATTACTAAGCTTTACCCTACCCCATCTTTTTACCTAATTGTAAAAGAAATTATTTTTTGTTCAATTCTTCCCATTCCATTAGTTACTTGGTAGCAAATCCAATAATCGCCCTTTTCATCAGCCTTCCATTTTGCACTTTTCTTATCATCAGACAGTAATAAGGCTTTCCAACGATTTCCATCTCCTACTTTATGTAGCAGATACTGCTCCTGTAAATCTCTTCTGCCTTCAAATATCGGTTTGCCTATCAGAGTAATAACTGCTCCTACAGGCTGTACTCTCGCATCTTGCGTTTGGAAACTTTGTATCTGCGGGGAACTTACATGAAATTCTTCAATTTTGTTTATTGCTTTTTCATTATCAAATTTTGCCTCAAGGCATATCCAGTAATACCCTTCTTTTTGAGGAAAATAAGTAATCTTTTTCTCCGCCTTTTCTTTTGATAAGGATATCCACTGCTGATTTGCCACATCATAAACACTGTATGAATATTTTATTCCCGCTCCCTTTACAGTTACATCTGCATCAAACACATAAGCTTTATCTTTCGCCTCCACCAAACGAATTTGATTAATGGTAACTGTCGGTTTTTCTATTTCATATTCAAAAATATTCTGTTGCATCTGTCCTGAAGCATCTACCCACTGCAAACAAAGCCAGTATTTTCCGGATTTTATCGGTTTCCACACCTGCTCTGTTTTATTTGCTCCGCTTCCCAATTCCATCCAATTTTCCTGGTTATAGACCAGATACTTATAATTAATTTTCTCTTTTAAAGAGGTACTTACATAAGCTTGGAGTGTAATTTCGTCTCCCACTGCCTGGGGAGATTTTTTATTCGGAGCAAAATATATCAGCCTCATATCCGACTCTACATTTAATCCCTCATCACTCTCATACACTTTTCCATTTTCATCTTTTACCCTTACCAAAATCAGATGTGTACCGCTAATGTCAGGATTCCAGATAATACTTGATTCCTTTCCGAAATCTTTAATCACTGACCATTTATTTTTTGTATAACTATAGTCAAGATAAGTGTAAGTTAATCCCGCCTCTTCTATATTCATCAGCGTTTCTATTCGATACTCCCCTGCCTTTTCTTTAGACACATGTAAGGCATTGATTTTTAAATCCTCTTTCCTGATATCATAAGTCAAAAATTTTTGGGACACTTTTCCTTCTTTATCTATTATCTGATAGCAAAGCAGATAACCACCTGCATTTTGAGGTTTCCACTCTATACTCCCTTGCTGTGAAGAAGAAGCGATTTTTTTCCATGTATTTCCGTCATATACCAAATATTCATAAACAAGTGGACGATTTTGAGGATTAAAAACTTCCCCCTTTAAAGCGATACCTCTTCCTAGGCGCTGGGGCGATGGTAAATTACTTGAAAAAGATAAAATTTTAGGCTCATTTACATCTCTCTCTACCTGATAGTTAATCACTCGTTTATCCAACACCTGATTTTTTTCGTTTCTTACTTGTATACATAAGCCATGAAGACCCGGCTTTTTAGGTATCCAGGTTACCCTTGTGTTTTTTTCTCCAGCCTTTATATAAGACCAGGTCTCCCCATTGTATTCCATAAAGTCATATTGCAGGTCAGAATTACTATATGCATTTACCTTACCCTCCAAAAGAATTCTATCGCCCACACTGGCAGGCTCTTTGGGGCTTGCCAGGAAATCTATAATCTGCGCCTGGTCCTTTATCTGAAAATCTACTTCTTTTGTTATTATTTTCCCGGTTAATGTTCT
>DATCYL010000199.1:0-6696 GCA_036570305.1 Lachnospiraceae bacterium | reverse complement strand
ATTTGTAAAAATGGGATCCTATCATGCAAAGTATGGTTATGAGTTGTTTAAAGAACTATATACAGAGGGGAATATGCCGACGGCTCTTTTTGTAGCAAATGACTCTATGGTAACGGGAGCCTATCGGGCGGCATATGAGCTAGGATTAAAGATACCGGAAGATATCAGTATTGTTGGATTTAATGATCTTCCGGCGGCAAAATATATGATTCCACCTCTTACAACAATGAAGCTTCCTATGGAATTTATGGGGGAGTATGCAGTAAGCCTTTTGGAAGATAGAGCTTTAAACGGACGTGAAATCAGTCTGAAAGTTATTGTGCCGACCAGGCTGTGTGTGAGGGATAGTGTGAAAAATTTAAGAGGATAGAATTATAGCAAATATCCCTCTTTTCTTAGGCAGTATTTTGTCTGAGAAAAGGGGGATTTTCTAAATATTATTAAAGAGAAAGTTTGGAATAAAAGAAAGGATAAGATGGCTATTTATGTATAGTTACTTTGGTAACTCGGATGTTTTTAGCGGGGAAGTTGCGACAGTGGGGTTATGTAAAATTCTCTTCCTATATTCCGTGGGAGTGATTCCCTCATGTTTTTTAAACATCTGCGTAAAGTGTGAAAAGTTATAATAACCAAGTTCAAGGGATATAATACTTACGGGAATATTGGGATTTTCTAGCATATCCTTGGCTGCATCTACTTTAATACGCAAGATATAGTTTTTGACATTTTCTTTCATTTCCTTTTTAAAGAGTTTTGAAAAATATTCCGGATTTAGGTGTACGTGTTCAGCCACTTCTTTTACGGAGATATCAGAAGATAGATTGGATAAAATAAAATTAACTGCACGTTGCACCGCATCCTGACTGGAATCTCCATCTGTTAGATTGGAAAGTCTTTCTATGAGAAAGGCAATCCCCTCTTTTAGGGACTGAATCGTTTCATAACAGTTCATAAAATTGGGATAAGTATATTCTTCAGTAAATATTGTGTTGATAGAGATGGTCTGTTTATAAAGATACATTAAAAAAATCTTTGATAAATCCTGGTGAAGCTCGCAAAGAACGGTATAATTAATTTGTCCTAAGCTACTATGATAATCAAGATAAGAAAAAATAGTGCTTTTTAGTGTTTCAAATTGTTTGTTTTCCAGTAAGCGATTCCAGCGGGATATATTTTCAGCCTGGTTTAAAAATAGAAAATCTCTTTTACTATCCGATGAGAAATGAATTGTATAATCTTGTGTTACATCCTGTTGGTAGAGCTCGTGGGCAGAGCTGATAATCTCCCTCAAAAGCGAGAGTGTACCCAAATCGGAGACATAACAAGTTACCTTAGGACTTACAATCTCAGCAATAGAATCATAGAATTTGATGAAGCGTTCTTTTTCCATAGTTGCCAAGGTAGAGTCATTAGAGAAGAGGGCTAAAACAAACTGCTTATAGCGATTTTTGCAAATAAGAGGAATGATTCCCGTTTCATGAAAAGTAAAGGAGGCAACATTTAAAATGATTGCTAAAATATCATATTCCGGTTTGAAGGTAGAATGGTCCGACTGATAAGGATAAAGGTTAATAATTACCGTTCTAAGCAAGGTGTCAGGACCAAACACATATCCCCTTTCTGCAAGGGAAGCCAAAGCCATTGTTTGCGTTTCTTTGTTTCGGTTAAAGAGGTTTTCTACAATAGAAGACATATATAAATTATCATTATATAAGTCATGGCGACGTATTTTTGTGATATGTGCCGTAGCTCTTTTTAATAGGTCATCAATTTCTTCTTTTGTAGCCGGCTGTATCAGATAGTCAAAGCATCCCAACTTTACACTTTTTTGGGCATAGGAAAAAGAGGCGTGGGAGGTCAGCAGCACACGAAGAATAGAAGGGTAGTTTTCAAAGACCCATTGATTGAGAGAAAGTCCGTCCTCTCCCGGCATTTCTATATCGGAAAGCATGATATCAATTTGATTAGAGGAAATAATGCTTCTTGCATCATCTGCATTTGTTGCAGTAAAAACTTGCGATATACCATAATCAGCAAAATTGATACTGCTTTTTAATCCGTCTAAAACAGATATTTGGTCATCAATTAGTAAAATATTCATGGAAAAGCCTTTCTATCCTTGATAAAATTTATTTTATAAGAGGCAAGCGAATGACTGCTTTGGCACCACCCAAAGGACTGTTATAAAAAGCGTAGTCATACCCTTGTCTATAGAGGATTTCAATCCTGTGCTTCAGATTTTCTATACCCACATGTTTATCGGCATAGAGATTGGTATTGCGACTATTGAGAGTTTCCAAAATAGAGGGATGGTAACCTATACCATTATCGCCTAGCAATACCTGCATAACAGGTCCTGTCTCTAAAGTTTCCTTGGTAATTTTAATATCAAAAATTAAAAGATTCTGGTTTTCTTTGTTGTACTTTATTGTATTTTCCAAAAAGGTTTGAATCAACAAAGAGGGGACACGATATTCTAAAAGCTCTTCATTTACCTCTTTATTAAGAATTATAGGTGTGGCTCGGTCTAAGAGGATAATATTAAAGTAATCGCTCACTTCACAAAGTTCTTCTTTTAAGGTTACCATCTGTAAATTATCATGGAAGATATACCTTAAGTGGCTGGAAAAAGCAATAATCATACGTTTCATTTTGCTATAATCCCTTGTCTCCAACATACCATTTAGACTCTTTAAACAATTAATAATAAAGTGAGAGCGAGTTTGTAGTTGAAAGTATTGAAGAACCGCCCTATCTTTTTCAAAAGACTCTTTGATTACCTTATCGTTCATCTCATTTTTTAAAGTAACGAGTTCTGAGATAGCTCTATCTATTTGTCTAAACTCTACAATATTTGTAGAAGTCTGTGATATGTAAGTGTTATTGCCGGATTCTCTTAATTTATTAGTTGCCAGGCTTAATTGTTCCATAGGGTAGACCATAAAAGAATTTACCCGAAGGAGTAAAAGGATGAAAAAGACCAATAAAAGCAATATAAATAAAAGAATAAATCCCGTAGTCAGCTTTGCATAAGGCAAAAGCTCTCCTGTAGAGAAAATACCTGCAATGGAAATAGAAGTATTCTCCACCGGAATACTGCTGACAAAATATTTGGAAAACAGACGGTTATTATGATTTTTTATAGAAGAAAAAGAAATGCCATAGCCGGTGACAATATCCTTATCTGTCAAAATTTTTTCATCGTCCATAAAGAATAAGAGATTTAGGTTGGAGTTGTTTTCCTGTGCAAAGATATGGCTTCTTTTATTTAAATCTATAAGAGAAAAAATCTGTATTCCCTTGTTATGTGTGGCATAGACTAAAAATTCATGGTTCTTATAGGAGGTAAGATTCCAAAGGCCATAGGTCATAGACTTATCTTCATTAAAAGCCTTTAAGAGTAAGGCTTTATAAGTTAGCATATCATAGTTGTCGTAATTATTAAAATCAGAACCGGTAACAAAAAAGGAGGTTTTGCTGTGTTGACTGTTAATAAAAATACATTCGTCGGAGGATACAAGCAAAGATAAATCCTTTTTAGTGTTATTTTCAAGGGAAATTTTTTCTATTTCTGTTAAATTAGAAAGAGATAAAAGCATAAAATCAGTATCGTTATAAATCAAATTTCTTTGATAAGAGACAATATTATTCATTTCAAGCTTTAAAGAATTATGGTAGACCACCAGTGCGGAGTTGGTGGTTTCCATTGTCTGCCTGGATATGAAAAAATAAGCAAGACAACTGTATAAGATGAGCACCAGAATCGTTGTTACAAATAAAATGGTAAAATTATGGTAGATTATTTTCTTTATAGATGCTTCTTTTGTTTTCATATTTTATCACCTCACGATGTATCATATCATAAACTTATCCACAAAAAACATATAAGCTTCTCTCATGTCAGAAAAACGACAGAAATACACAGAAAAGTGAAATTTATTCATTTTGACTATTGCATGTTGGGATAGCAAAATAGTAATAAGGAAAACTATTTTAGGAGGTTGCAATGAAAGAAGTAAGACTAAGGGTGGGAAATCCCGATGATACCAACAGAGACTATTTACCGGAGAGGATAAAGGGTTCGGATACAGTGGTAAATGAAAATGGAAACAATTCACAACCCTATATGGAAGGATTGTTAGAATGCCACGGCTTACTTGTAGATGACGGGCTGGAAGATGAATGGTATGTCTATGTGCCTAAAAGCTATGATAAAGAAAAAAAGACACCTCTTGTCTTTTCTATGCACGGAGGGATGATGACAGGATGGGGACAGGCAATCTATACCTCTTGGACTTATGTTGCCGATAGAGATGGCTTTATTGTGGTCTTTCCTAATGCAAATTATAAAAGATTCTGGCAAGTAGAATGGGGAAAATGGGCAATAGATGGAAGTGACAGCCCGGGAAGTATGGAGGGAGAACCAGAGGGTGTAAAAGCCAGTAAAGATATAAGAGACAATCATGATATTAAGATGATTCTTGCTTTGATAGAAAAGATGAAAAAAGATTACAATATAGACGAAAAGCGCATTTTTATGCAGGGGATGTCCATGGGAAATATGATGACCAGTCTTTTTGCAAGACATTACGGATATCTTTTAGCCGGAGCAGCAGGTTCCGGAGCGGCTACCTTTTTAAACCTTTTGTTTACAAAAGAAGAAAAAATAATAAATAAGGGTGGTGCACTTGCCATCTGGCAGTCTCGTCCTGAGTTAAACGATATTCCTCCGCATGGTCCGATAGAGAGGAAAGTGCATAAGTACAACAGACTTTACTGGATGAAAATTAATGGATGTGAAACAGTTCCCGAAATCAGTATTCAAGGAGATAATAATCTTGCCTTTTATAAGGGAAATGAAGCGGATTTGGTATACTTGGATATTAAAAATCGAGATCATGGGCAAACCCTTGACGATGCTACGCTTATTTGGGATTATTTGTTTTCAGGAATTCGACGAAAAAAAGACGGAAAGATTATTTGTACAAAGCCGGTAAAGGAAAGAAGGGGAGATGATTTTGCCTTTGCTTTGGCAGACGGTGCAAAAAAGGCATGGATCAATAATAGGCTTATCGAGATGACAGGAAAAGCAAGACTTTGGAGAAAGATGAAGTATCATGGGTTAGAAGGGGGGGCTAAGGTCAGAGGAGAATACCTGATGGCACCCTTGTCTTTTTTGGCAAAGTTTTTTGAGTGTAAGCTGAAATATAGTGAGGATAAGCTGTGGGCAGGAATTTGGTTAAAGGATAAAAGAAAACTACAGTTTGCCCGGGGTAGTATAGGATGTATGATAGATAATTCTCTTACCCAAATGTCAGTAGAAGCAATTTTTAGGGATGAGGAACTCTATATTTCCGCTAAATGGTTTGCGGAAGATATCTTCGGTATGCACACATCAGAGTGTGATGGTGTCCTTTATGCTACAAATCATGCAAATAGATTATCGTCAAACATGGCAGATCTTATAAAGGATATAGTAAAAGATGAGATTTTGCCGGAAAACTATGAGAATTGGATGTGAAATAGGAGGGAATTTTATGAGTAAAGTGGAGATTTTGCCGGGAAGACCGGATGATACAAACAGAGAATATCTGCCGGAGGCAATTATAGATTCGGATATAGTGGTAAATGAGAATGGAAATAATTCCATTGTATATCCTAAAAATTTGGAAAAACATACAGACTTTATGGGCAATGACTTTGAAAATACCTGGTATGAATATGTACCTCAAAGCTATGATGAAAGGGAAAAAACAGCCTTAGTTATATCTAATCATGGAGGCTTGATGACCGGCTGGGGGCAGTGTATCTATACCACATGGAAGCATGTAGCGGACAGAGACGGGATTATTGTTATTTTTCCGGATGCATCTTCTCGCCGTTTATGGACGGTAGAGACGGGACCTCTTGAGGAGGCGGCAAGTAAAAATATGCCGGCAAGTATGAAGCCGAATGTAGCATCAATAGAAGAAAATTGTGATGTGCATTTTGTGCGGGCATTGATAGAGTATGCCTGTGAGAAATATAATATTGATAGAGAACGTATCTTTATGCAGGGCATGTCCAATGGAAGTATGTTTACCGCACAATTTGAGAAATATTTTGGAAATATATTGGCAGGAGGGGCAAACTCGGGAGGGTCAACCCCGAATTTACGTCATTTATACAAAGAAAATATGGAAATAAAAAACTTTGGGGGACCTACACCGGTTTGGCATTCGGTCCCTGAAACCAACGGTTGTCCTCCTTTTGTGGAGTTTGATGATAATACTTGCTATAAATATTCAAGACTTTACTGGTTGTCGATAAATAAGTGCCATCCACTTCCTAAAATCAGCATTATAGGAGAAAACAACATGGCTTTTTATCAGGGAGAAGAAGCCGATTATGTCTATATGGATATTAAAAACAGAGACCATGGGCAATCCTTAGATGAGGCGATGCTTGTATGGGATTATTTCTTTTCGGGCCTTAGAAGAAAACCTAATGGAAAAATAGTGGATGAGGGTTCAAGACTGGAAAGAAAGGGGGATGATTTTGCCATTTCCCTGACAGAGGGTGCAAGTAAGGTTTGGTTTCATAATGAACTTGTGGAAATGGGAAAACCGGTTATAAAATGGAAGAAATTAAAGTACCATGGATTAAATGGGGGAGAAAAAGTCAAGGGAGAGTATGATATGTTACCGATATCTTTTC
>DATCYL010000198.1:0-2696 GCA_036570305.1 Lachnospiraceae bacterium | reverse complement strand
AAACGTTCACAATTTTTTTCTATAAAAGAAACATCAAACTGCGCATTGTGAGCAACCAAAACACAGCCCCTTATAAAATCACAAAACTCCGGCAAAATCTGATGAATTTCGGGCGCATCTTCCACCATGGCATCATTAATATGGGTTAAGGTCTCTATTCTAAAGGGAATCGGCACCTTAGGATTTACAAAGGTAGAAAATCTATCTACTATTTTTCCCTCCACTACCTTTACCGCACCGATTTCTATAATTTGATTGCTAGTAGGACTAAAACCTGTCGTTTCTATATCAAAAACTACATAAGACTCCCCTAAACCTTGTCCCTTACTATTTTCCACAATCCCTTTTAAGTCATCTACCAGATAAGCCTCCATACCATAAAGCACTTTAAAATCTGCATCCTTAGGCAAGGCATGATTTGCTTCCGGGAATGCCTGAACCACTCCGTGGTCCGTAATAGCAATTGCTTTTTGTCCCCATGCATAAGCCTGCTTAATAATATCCTTTGCATTGGACACCCCATCCATATCACTCATCTTTGTATGACAATGCAACTCTACTCTTTTTTGCGGACTGTTATCCGACCGAGCCGTCCTAAAATCCCCCGCTTTTTTTATGCCATGAACCGATTGAATAGTAAGTTCCCCATCAAATCTATCTATAGCTGCCAGCCCCTTAATTCTAAGGAAGCTCCCCTTTGCAATTTCTTTCCCAAGCTCTTCCATATATTCATTTTTAATAAACATTTTTACCACAATGGTATCCGTATCATCTGTTATAGCATAGGAAAGAAGCGTTCTCTCATTTCTAATCTCCCTCTTATCTAAGGTAATAACCTGCCCCCTAATGACTACTTCTCCGCTCTCTCCCACAATACTGTCAATGGAAGTCGCCTCTTCCTCAAAATCCTTTCCATAAATCAAATCCGGATTATCGGATTTTCTCATTTCATATCGACGGTTATTCCATGCGTTTTCTTTTTTACTTGTCTTGGCAAAACTATTTTTCGTATCACTCTTTGTTGATTTTTCCTCTTTTTTAACTTCTTTTTCCTCTTTTGGCTCCTCACCGATCAAATCTTCCTTTTTCTGACCGATAGCCGCCTTTTTTAAAATCTGACTTGCCTCTTCTTCTACCCTAAGCTTACTTTCTTGATGAAATTTGCTTTCTTGTGCTTCCTCATATAGCATCTTAATTTTCAGCGAAAATCCGCTTCGCTCACAAAAAATCTTTTCCAAAACACGGACAAAATCTTCCGAAATCCCCTTTGCCAAGTCGCCTAAATTCGTAGTAATTTCCATTTCATCTTCTTTAGGAAAATCAATTTTTGCCGTATTAAAAATATTATATTCTAAAATACTATACTCCTTTAATTCCATGGATATGCTTCCCGCATATACCTTCAAGAAATTTTCAGGCGTATATTGATTAGATAAATGAAATTTTTCTATGATTTTTACCCGCATAGAAATATTGGCAAAAAGCTGCTTTTTAATTGCAGCTTCTAATGCCAAGATATGTTTTTTATGTACCCAATGATTACTCTCTATATAAATATGCAAAAAATCCTTTGCTGCATTCATTGACAGACGCTTTACCCTCATAGTCTCTGCCAGTTTTTCCAATTCTCCCTCCAGTCGAAGATTTGGAAACACCATTTTAAACATTTTTTCCATAAATATTCCTACTTACTCTTCCCAATTCAAAATTTCTTCCCGCAAGGACGAAAGGAGTTCTTCTTCTTTCACCTTTTTTATCACTTGACCTTTCTTTATCAAAAGTCCCATTCCTTTTCCTCCGGCAATTCCTATGTCTGCTTCTTTAGCTTCACCCGGACCGTTTACCACACATCCCATAACTGCCACCTTTAAATCACAATCTAAGTCCTCTACCATTTTTTCCACTTGTCCCGCCAAACCTATTAAATCAATTTGTGTTCTCCCACAAGTAGGACAAGAGACCACCTCTACTCCACCTTTTTTTAGTTTCAGTGTTTTTAAAATCAAACGTGCCGACTTTATTTCTTCCGCAGGATCTCCCGTTAAGGATACTCTAATCGTATCACCGATTCCCTGAGATAGAATCATCCCCAATCCTATTGCCGACTTAATATTTCCCGAAAAAACAGTCCCGGCTTCTGTAATTCCAACGTGTAAAGGATAATTCATTTTTTCCGCAATCAGGCTATGAGCCTTAGCACACATAAGAACATCCGAGGATTTTATGCTTACTACTAAATTATCATACCCTAAATCTTCAATAATGTGAATTTTGTCAAGAGCACTTTCCACAATCCCCTCTGCAGTTACCCCTTGATATTTTTCTAATAAATTTGTCTCCAAAGAACCACTGTTTACCCCTACTCGGATAGGAATGTTCCTCTCTTTAGCGGTGTCCACTACTGCTTTAATTCGCTCAATACTACCTATGTTTCCCGGATTAATGCGTATCTTGTCCGCACCGTTTTCTATAGCTGCGATTGCCAAACGGTAATCAAAGTGAATATCCGCCACCAAAGGAATACTAATCCCCTTTTTAATTTCCTTTAAAGCCAATGCAGCCTCCATAGTAGGCACAGCACACCTAATAATCTCGCAACCTGCAACCTGCAATCTTCGTATTTGTTCTATAGTTGCCTTTATATCCTCTGTTTTTGTATTCGTCATAGACTGAATAGCTATAGGACTACCGCCACC
>DATCYL010000197.1:0-2633 GCA_036570305.1 Lachnospiraceae bacterium | reverse complement strand
GAGCTATCCTCAGATACAGTTAACGAACTACTATCTTAGCGCAAATGAGCAGTCGAAAGCGCAAAAGGTTACGGTAGAGGGAGAAGAAAAAACTTCTCTGGTAAGTGAGAAAAATTTAAACATGTTACAGCTGGAAAGCTCCGGTTCGGCACAGACCTATGACAGTACCTCTTTTGCACCGGATTCTGCATCTACAGCAACTTCCATTGCTACGGGAAATAAGACTTGGAGTGGAAGTATCAATGTAAGCTTAGATTTTAGCAAGACCTATGAAACAATAGCAGAAAAATTAAAAAAGCAAAAGGGCTATGAAGTAGGTGTGGTAAGTTCAGTAAACATTAACCATGCAACTCCGGCAGCCTTTTATGCACACCAGGCATCAAGAAGCAGCTACTATGAAATTGGTAAAGAGATGATAAAGAGCGACTTTGATTACTTTGCCGGTGGTGCTCTAAAAGATCCTAAAGGGGAAAATGAGGATCAAAAAGATTTGTACGAATTGGCAAAAGAGGCAGGCTATACTGTTGCCATGAATCAAAAGGATGCTCAAAAGATAAATGCGGATACGAAAAAAAGTATCATTATAGGGGAAACCTTGGCTGACAGTGATTCCTTGTCCTATGAAATTGACAGGGCGCAAAAAGAGTGGGGACTGGCAGATTATGTAAATAAAGGAATCGAAGTTCTGGAAAATGATAAAGGATTTTTCCTCATGGTAGAGGGTGGAAAAATTGACTGGGCATGTCATGCCAATGACGGTGCCAGTGCTATTAAAGATACCATTGCTTTTGATAATGCAGTAGGTGAGGCATTGAAATTTTATGAAAAGCATCCCAAAGAAACTTTGATTTTAGTAACGGGTGACCATGAGACCGGTGGACTTAGCATAGGATATGCAGGCACAGATTATGATACCTTCTTGAAAAATTTAAACAACCAAAAGATTTCCTATGCAAAATTTGATGAAGATTATGTAAAGAAGTATAAGGAAAATAAAAGTGAATTTTCTGAGGTAATGAAAGATATTACGGCTATGTTTGGTTTGCTGGCGCCAAGTGGTGCCGAGGCTTCTCTTGAACAAAAAGATAGTGCGGATAAGCATAAAGAAGGAGAAAAAGATAATCTTTTAGAGTTGACGGAGTATGAGTATCAGCAGCTTCAGGAGTCTTATGAAACAACTTTAAAAAGAACCGGGGAAGAAGAGAGCTTTACACAAAAGGAGTATATTGACTATGGAAGCTATGAGCCATTGACAGTGACCATTACGCATATCTTAAATCATAAAAGCGGAGTAAGCTTTACTTCTTATGCTCATACAGGGCTTCCGGTAGCGGTTCTTACAAAGGGCGAGCAAGCGAAAGACTTTGACGGCTATTATGATAATACCGATATTTACAAAAAGCTTGCAGCTATTACAGGAGTATCCTGATGAAGATAGTAAGTAAGAAAGTGAAAGAACAAAGAAGCTTTTGGATAACGATAGCTATAGGCCTGCTGATTATAGTGGGCCTTGCTTTACTGCCTACGGGATATGAGGATGCGGTAATTTACAAGGGTGCCGAAAGAGCGGTATGTGAGGTGACGGCGGTTCATAATGACAGCATTATTCCATCAGGCATTGTCTATTCAGGAGAGCAGTCTTGCAGCCTCTATGTTACTAATGGAAAATTTAAGGGTAGACATATTGAGGGAGTGAATTTTTTGACCGGGTCTCCGGATACGGACAAAATCTATAAGGTAGGAGATAAGGCTTATGTTACTATCAGTCATAAGGGGGATGAGATATCACAGGCGGTGATGACAGACCACTACCGTTTAAATAAAGAAATTATTTTATTACTACTTTTCTTTGCTCTGCTTTTATTTTTTGCCGGTAAAAGTGGGTTAAAGGCTATGCTTACCTTTGTCATTGCCATAGAGATGGTATGGAAAGTTTTAGTACCGGCCTACTTAAAAGGCTACAATCCTGTCTGGGTTGGTATTTTGGTGATTACCTTGTTAACTCTAATCATTATCTATTCGGTATATGGTTGGGAAATTCGCACCTTTACGGCGGTATTGGGCTCTATTTTAGGAATATTAACCACTTGTATTTTGGGAATGATTTTTACAGATTTGTTTGATTTACATGGTGCTATTATGCACAGCTCGGTGTCTCTTATGTACAGTGGATATGAGCATTTAGATTTAACAAAGATTTATATGAGCAGTATCTTTATAGGGGCAAGTGGGGCAATGATGGATGTGGCGGTAGACATTACTTCGGCAGTGGGAGAAGTGGTGGAGAAGAAACCTACCATTACTGTAAAAGAAGCAGTATTATCGGGACTGAATGTAGGAAAAGCGATTATGGGTACCATGACCACAACCTTATTTTTGGCATATTCGGGAAGCTATATTATGGAGTTTATGGTATTTATGGCACAGGGAACGCCGATTGACCATATTTTTAACTACCGCTATGTGGCGTCGGAGTGTCTGCATACCATCGTGGGAAGCTTTGGATTAGTTACCGTAGCCCCCTTTACTGCCTTGGTGGCGGGATTTTTCTTAGTTAAGAAAAAAGGCGGGCGATGACAAGAATTTTGTGTATTTAAATATTCTTGTCTAAAATAAAAACATTCTAAATATTA
>DATCYL010000196.1:0-3611 GCA_036570305.1 Lachnospiraceae bacterium | reverse complement strand
AGTAGAGAAAAAGGAAGGAAAACTAAGGGACATAAGGATGTGATTATTGCCGATTTGCCGGGTATTTATTCACTTTCCCCTTACACACTTGAAGAAGTAGTTGCCAGAAACTTTCTTATTAATGAAAGACCGGATGCTATTTTAAATATTATTGATGGAACAAATTTAGAGCGTAACTTATATCTTACAACACAGCTTGTAGAACTTGGGATTCCGGTTGTAGTGGCTGTTAATATGATGGATGTTGTAAAGAAGTCCGGAAATGAATTAAATATTGTAACGCTTGAGAGAGAACTTGGATGTAAAGTAGTAGAAATTTCCGCATTAAAGGGAACTGGTGTTAAGGAAGCTGCTGAGGCTGCAGTTGCAGCGGCAAATTCAAAAACACAGATGAAAGCGCAACATAAATTTGATGAGTCTGTAGAAAGAGCTCTTAGAAATATAGAGACAGATGTTTTAGGACAGGTGGATGAGTCACAAAAACGTTGGTTTGCTATTAAGGTGTTTGAGCGTGATGAGAAAGTACTTAGTCAATTGGGAATTGATTTATCCAGAGTAGAGAATGAAATTAAACTATGCGAGGATAAAATGGATGATGATGCGGAATCCATTATTACGAATGAAAGATATCAGTATATCACTTCTATTATTAAAGACTGTTATATCAAACGCAATAAAGAAAAATTAACAACATCGGATAAGATTGACCGAGTAGTGACTAATAGATTTTTGGCATTGCCGATTTTTGCCCTGGTTATGTGGGCGGTTTATTATATATCCGTGACAACAGTAGGTACTATTGTAACGGATTGGACCAACGATGTGTTCTTTGGCGAATGGATTATTCCGGCTGCAGGGTCTTTCTTTGAATCTATCGGAACTGCAGACTGGCTGACCGGTTTGATTGTAGATGGTATTATTACCGGTGTTGGTGCGGTCTTGGGATTTGTACCTCAGATGTTGATTTTATTTATCTTCCTTGCATTCTTAGAGGGATGTGGATATATGGCACGTATTGCCTTTATTATGGATAGAATTTTTAGAAGATTTGGTTTATCAGGAAAATCTTTTATTCCGATTTTGATTGGTACAGGTTGTGGTGTGCCGGGTGTTATGGCTTCCAGAACGATTGAAAATGAGCGTGATCGTCGTATGACTATTATGACAACCACATTTATTCCTTGTGGAGCAAAATTGCCGATTATCGCACTTATTGCAGGTGCTTTGTTCGACGGTGCTTCATGGGTAGCTCCAAGTGCTTATTTTGTGGGTATTGCAGCGATTATTGTATCCGGTATTATTTTAAAGAAAACTAAGATGTTTTCAGGAGATCCGGCTCCATTTGTTATTGAGCTTCCTTCCTACCATATGCCTACTGTAGGAAGCATTTTAAGAAGTATGTGGGAACGTGGATGGTCCTTTATTAAAAAGGCAGGAACCATCATTACCCTATCTACTATCGTTATCTGGTTCTTACAGGGATTCGGATTTGAGAGCGGATTCGGTATGGTAGAAGATATTGAAAACAGTTTATTGGCAAAATTAGGAAATTCTTTTGCATTTATCTTTACTCCACTGGGATGGGGAGACTGGAAGTCGGCAGTAGCAGCCATTACAGGTCTTGTGGCAAAAGAAAATGTAGTAGGAACCTTTGGTATCCTCTACGGATTCGGTGAAGTAGCGGAAGACGGAGCAGAAATCTGGGGCAATTTGGCAGAGAGTATGTCATCAATAGCCGCTTATTCTTATCTGGTATTTAACTTGCTTTGTGCACCTTGTTTTGCAGCAATCGGAGCAATTAAAAGAGAAATGAGCAATACAAAGTGGTTCTGGTTTGCTATTGCTTATCAGACAGTATTTGCTTATATTGTATCTCTTTGTGTTTATCAGATTGGAACAGCGATTGCGACCGGAAGTTTCGGAATCGGTCTTGTTGTGGCGGTACTCTTTGTAGTTTTGGGAATTTACCTTTTGGTACGTCCTTATAAAGAAGGAAAAAACTAAAATAGAACATTTAAAAGCAAAATAAGCAGGTAGAAAAACCTGTATGAGGAAATAGGTATGGCAACAGTTATTGTAGGAATTGTGGTTGTAGGGATTGTGGCAGCGATTATCCGCAAGATGGTAAAAGATAAAAAAGCAGGCAAATCCGTAATTTGCGGAGGCGGTTGTAAAGATTGCGGAGGACACTGCAACCACTAAAATAATACTCCTTGGAGTTGATGAGAGGTAAGAGTATGGCTGATGGAGAATCTAAATTCAGCAAAATAGAAAAAAGCAGTCATCATTCTTTAGCTAGTTTCGTGGGTAATCAGCAAAAAGAGAAAATCATTGAAAAGCTTAGGGAAAAAGGCTGTAGAATTACACAACAGAGACTCATTCTTTTGGATGTGATTTTAAATCATCAGTGCGCAAGTTGTAAGGAAATGTATGCATTGGCATTAAAGCAGGATGCTAAGATAGGAATTGCAACTGTATATAGGATGGTAAATACATTGGAAGAAATAGGGGCAATTAATCGAAGGAATATGTATAGAATACATCTGACAGAAAATTCTTAAGGGATTTTTTGAATAAGTAAAGATAGGCTATCACACGGGGATGAGTGTGGTAGCCTATCTTAATATATAAAAGATTCTACAAAATTTGTATCGGTCCAGCTAATGTTTGCAGGAATAAATAAGCCCTAGCCTAGATCTTCTAAATTATGCAGAGTAAACTTATTTTTATGGAAATCCAAATATCCCTCATCTCTAAGTTTGGAAAGTTCGTTGGACATGGCACTTCTGTCAACGGACAGATAGTCTGCCAGTTGTTGCCTGTTAAAAGGAATAGTAAAAGCGGTGGATTTTTCAGTCTGTGCTCGTACAGAGAGATAGGATAAGAGCTTTTCTCTAGTGGTTCTTTGAGACATATGTTGCAATTTTTCGTTCATGAGAATATTTTTTTGTGCCATAGTGGTAACCAGATTTTCTATAAGTTGATGATGAAAATTACAATTTTTTTCGCAGCTAGTGGTTAAATGCCTGATATTAAAAAACATAATTTGTGTAGTTTCCTCGCTGCATACACTGACTCTAAGTGGAATATTCGGTAAAAGAGCATAGGTTTCGGCAAAAAGGTTGGGAGCTCCGATTTTGGCGATAATATTTCTGTTTCCCCAAAAATCTTCCTGAATAATAGTGACACTGCCGGACAAAACAAGCCCTAGGGAAGAGGTTGTTTCTCCTGCGCGAAATACAAAGTCATTTTTTTTGTAATCTTTTATAGTGGCAAGCAGGCAGGATTTCATAGATAAAATTTCCGCCTCAGAAATTCCACGAAATAAAACAGAATTTTTTAAAATTGATAAATAATTTTCCATTTTCCATCCTTTCGTTGTAAATCCAACAGAATTCTTTTTCTTTATTGTAGTATACTGCGATAGACGAGTCAAGTTGATAAGAAGTTAAAAGATAATTCGCATAAGGAGGATATTAAAATGGGAGAAATGTTTTGTTTTCAGTGTGAGCAGACAGCGGGATGCAGTGGATGTACAGGAAAAGCCGGTGTCTGTGGAAAAGATGCAGAGACAGCAAACATGCAGGATGAATTAACAAGTGCTCTAATCG
>DATCYL010000195.1:0-3260 GCA_036570305.1 Lachnospiraceae bacterium | reverse complement strand
AATTCCTCTTTAAAACTCACTGTAATCACCATTTTCATTAATTTGCAGCATTTTCTTTTCTACACTATCTATCTTTTCATTACAACTTTTTATCATTTCCATTCCCTTAGCATAGCAAGAAAAAGATTCTTCTAAGGAAATTTCTTTATCTTCCAACTTTTTTACCGCTTCCTCCAAAAGAGCAAAAATCTCCTCGATGGAAAGCTCTTTTAAATCTATTTCCTTATTATTTAACATACTTACTCCTATCCAATGCTTTTATATCCAAAACCTGAGCTTCTATACTCCCATCCGTTACCTGTATATTTACTTTATCCTCCAAGGAAACCTGAGAAATACTATATACCCCTCTTCCCTCCTTATCTTCTACAAAAGAAAAACCTTGGGATAATTTTTCCAGAGGAGATAACCCTTTTAGTCTTTCAATATAAAGGTGCATTTTGTGTTTGGACAAAGTTAAATGATTTTCCATAGACTTCTCCAAACGATTTTCTATATCCATCAGATATTGCTGTTTCATTCGCAACTGACTTTTAGGACTTAAACTTTTAAGTCTTTGCTCTTTAATTTGTAATTTCTGTCTTAAAAAATGCAGTCTAAATTCCATTGTCGATTGGATTTTCTCTTTATACTTTTGAATTTCATGTAAAAGATGTCCAATATCTGTCACAGCCAACTCTGCGGCTGCAGAAGGGGTAGGTGCCCTAAGATCTGCCACATAATCAGCAATGGTTGTATCCGTTTCGTGTCCTACCGCAGAAATCACAGGAGTTTTGCAGGCAAAAATCGCTCTTGCCACTTCCTCTTCATTGAAAGCCCATAAATCTTCCAAGGAGCCTCCTCCGCGACCTACAATGATAACATCAACATCGGATTTGTCCAAAACTTCTATACCCTTTACAATACTTTGAACTGCATTTTCTCCCTGTACCAATGCCGGATAGAGAATGATCTCTATATAGGGATTTCTCCGATAGGAAATATTTCGAATATCCTGGATGGCTGCCCCTGTAGGAGCTGTAACTACACCTAATCTTTTCACAAATTTAGGAATTGCCTGCTTGTATTCTTTAGCAAACATTCCCATTTCCTCCAGATTCTTCTTTAGAGCAAGGAATCTTTCATAGAGAAGCCCCGCTCCCTCCAAACTGATTTCTTTTGCATAAACCTGATATCTGCCGTCACGCTCATATACTTCTATACTTCCGCCCACAATAACCTTGTCTCCATCCTTCATGGAAAAAGCAAGACCTTTTCTTCTTTGCCCGGCAAACATTACACAAGAAATTGCTCCTTTGCTATCCTTTAAGGTAAAGTAGATATGACCGCTGGTATGGTATTTGCAGTTTGATACTTCCCCTTTTATATAAATCTGTTTCAGCAAAAAATCCTGTTTAAACATTTGCTGTATATAAAAATTAACCTGACCAACTTCATAAACTTTATTCATTAGACGCAATCTTTCCTAATATTCCATTTACAAAAGAGGCAGACTCCTCCCCACCAAACCTTTTGCTAAGTTCTACCGCTTCATTAATTGCCACCTTAACGGGCACTTCTTCATCATAATTCATCTCATAGACCGCCAAGCGCAAAATAGATAAATCCACCTTACTCATTCGGCTGACTTTCCATCCCTTGGATGTTTCCTCTAAAGTCTTATCTATCTCTTCCAGTTTTAGGCAGGCATCTGCGTATTTACCTTCCATATAAGATTGTTCTTTTTCCTGTAATCCTTCTAATCCATCAAAATACATGGATAACTGCTCATCCATTTCTTCCGGCATATTAAACTCTTTTAAAAATAAAAGTTTAAAAATGTGCTCTCGTATTTCTCTTCTTTTCATATATCCTCCATATGCTAAAAAGGGTGCCTTACCAAGACACCCCCAAAGTCTATTTTACATATTTTTCTCTGTGCTGACTCCAGCTACCCGGATATTGACTTCCGTTACGGTCAGTCCGGTCATACTCTCGATAGATTTCTTTACCCTATCTTGTACTTTCTTTCCGGTCTCTATCACACTGTATCCAAAATCCATATTCAAAGATAAATCTACTGCCACTGACTCTTGTGTTATCTCGACTTTTACACCTTTAGAAAGATTTTTCATTCCCAATTTAGCCACCAGTTCATTGGTAATATTGCCTGCCATGCTTGCCACACCTTCTACTTCTGTTGCTGCCAAACCCGCAATAATAGCGACCACTTCATCGGCAATCTTGACTTCTCCCATGTTTTCTTCATGTATTGTATATGTATTTCTTTTATCTGCCATATCAAAAACCTCCTAAGGTATTTACTTGACACATATTATATCAAAAAGCCCCGAAAAATAAAAGCCTTTTCTTAGTTTCCAAACTCACTAAGAACTAATCCCTCATTTCTATCCAAGGTCATTCCTACGCTCCATGCGTTTACAAAGAGAAGCAACGGATTACCCTTTAAGTCCTTAATTTTCTTCATATCCGAAGTTCCTACCAAACGATCCAAATCCACTTCTTCTTTGTTTTCAATCCATCGAATGTGCTCATAAGGCAAGGTATCTAAACGAATATCGACATTGTATTCATTTTCCAGACGATATTTTAAAACGTCAAACTGCAAGACACCGACCACACCCACGATAATTTCTTCCATTCCGCTGTTAAACTCCTGGAAAATCTGAATCGCACCCTCCTGGGCAATCTGATTAATCCCTTTTACAAACTGCTTTCGTTTCATGGTATCAAGCTGTGCAACCCTGGCAAAATGTTCGGGAGCAAAAGTCGGAATCCCATCAAAAGAAAACTTATTTCCCGGCATGCATATAGTATCTCCTATCGAAAAAATACCCGGATCAAAGACGCCGATAATATCTCCCGCATAGGCCTCTTTTACAATGTGCCTATCCGAAGCCATCATCTGTTGCGGCTGTGATAAACGAAGTTTTTTGTCCCCCTGCACGTGAAAAACTTCCATTCCGGCATCAAATTTCCCTGAACAGATCCGCATAAAGGCAATACGGTCTCTGTGAGCCTTATTCATATTTGCCTGAATCTTAAAAACAAAAGCGGAAAAATCCTCTTGCATAGGTTCTATGATACCCTGGTTTGAATTTCTTGCCAATGGTGAGGAAGTCATCTTTAGAAAATGCTGCAAAAAGGTCTCCACACCAAAGTTTGTAAGTGCCGACCCGAAAAAGACCGGAGATAAGTCTCCTCTATCGACTCTTTTTTGATCAAACTCTGCACTGGCTCCATCCAAAAGTTCAATTTCT
>DATCYL010000194.1:0-2033 GCA_036570305.1 Lachnospiraceae bacterium | reverse complement strand
CACATCTTTGACTTTCATCACTATCTAAATCTTTGATACGAATAAATCCTTCAAAAAAATTATTTTCCGTTAAATCCGAGGCATCTGAATAGTCCATAGTAAAAGTAAAATGTGCTGTACTTTTTGCTGCAACTTTTACTTCCCCCTTAAAAGCCTCCGCCATAGAAGATGTTAGTTTGCGAGATACCTGACTTCTTCTATCATTTTCTATAGGCTCATATACCGCCTCTGTAGTGATTTGATAACTTTTTTCTCTATCTGCAAAATTATGAAACTGCAAGTCTACTTCTGCCTTTTTTTCTGAAATCTGGCGAAATTCTAATTTTCCATCCTCTTCATTATCATTGCTTCCCTTGGCGGTTACCAGTGTTTTTGTCTTTAGGGCTCTTTCTACGCTCATCATACCGGCTCCCTGTTGACGCACAAAATAAGGTGCCTGTTGACTATTTAAGATAGGACTCGCCGTATTCATAAGCAAGAGCTTAATCAGATCCGAAGCTTTCATAGCGGCAATTGTCGAAGAAAAATCCCTATTTTTCAATTCTTGATTTAAATACTGCTTCATAATTGCAGATACACCCGCCACCTGAGGAGATGCCATAGATGTTCCACTCATATTTTTGTATTCATCATTTTCCGCTGTAGAATAGATATTACCACCGGGTGCTGTAATTTCCGGCTTCATACGAATATCCGGTGTCGGTCCCCATGAAGAAAAGACGGACATCTTATTGGCATTTTCATTTTCCACTTCTTGCGGATTTAATTCCAAGGTTACTTTAAAAAATGGAAATGCCTCCTTTTCCTTTATCAACTCCTTATAAGTAGAGCGCTTTATTACCGCCAGAGTATAGCCACCTAAAGAATCATCCAAACGCAGAGTTCCACCCAAGGTATCTTTTCTCTTTTCGTTATTATAAAGTAAAATTGCAGCCGGTTTTGCATCCATTATTTTTTTCATTTTGTCAATAAAACCATTTGCCTCTTCATTCGTAGGAATTTCCATCATAGCTATCTGCTTTTCTATTTGAGCACTTGCAAAATCCGCATCGCTTCCCTTTTTTAAGTCAACAATCCCTGCTGTGATTTTGTTTTGACTTTGACTTCCTTTATGTAAATTTATCGCCTCCTTATGAAGCTGATTATTTGTATCATTCCAGCTTAATAGGGTCACATGCTTTTTTAAATTTTCCATAGATGCCACAGAAAAGCTTCCCTCTGACAAAGAAGGATTGGCAATTTCTGCCGTATCATAATTTTCTACTAAAGGCTTCTCTTTATAGGCATTTCCCTCCGTAATGGTACTTTCATTTCCGGCTGCAACTGCCACCACAATCCCCGCTTCTTCTATTTTCTTGAAGATTTCTGTTTCCGGATGAGATTTTCCCTCATGACTAAAGCCTGCGGGAGAACCCAAACTCATATTCACAACATCCGCATCCAAAGCAATCGCATCATCTAAAGCTTTAAGCCATACATCCGTAAATGTAGTCGGGTATTGTAAATCATCCGAAAAAACTTTTAGTGCCAAAATCTGAGCATTTGGGGCTACTCCATAAGTCTTTGCCTCATCATCATTTGCCCCTACAATTCCGGATACATGCATTCCGTGCATAACACCATAACTGTCAAACAAATTATCACTATGATCATAGTAATTGTATCCATAGGGGACTTTCTTTGTATAATAGCGTCCTTTTAACTTTTTATTTTTGATTATGTTGTCAATATCTTTCTTTTGGTATCTTACCGGTATTTCTTCCTTTAACTGAAAAGCCTTATGACTATAGTCTATACCGGAATCAATCACTGCAACCACGGTATTTTCTCCCTTATAGCCCTTAGTATCCCAGGCATAAGAGGCTCCGATCATCTCTTTTGATGAAGATAAACTCGGTCTTTGAAATTCCTGCGATATATAAACTTCTTCCACCAAAGGATTTTCCTCTATCTTTTGAATATCCCCCGCTTCTACCGTAAACGCCAGACCGTTTAGGGCAGTATCATAACTTGTCACTTCCTTTAGGTCTGCA
>DATCYL010000193.1:0-16785 GCA_036570305.1 Lachnospiraceae bacterium | reverse complement strand
CTAAAGGATGGTGGTAGAGATGGCTTTTACAAAAACGGCAAATGTAAATGTGAGAATACAGGAAAACATAAAGAAAGAGGCGGAGCAGATACTTGATAGAATAGGAATATCTAGGGCAACGGCAATTGATATTTTTTATAGGCAGATTATCTTAAATCAAGGGATTCCCTTTTCTTTAACAATTCCTAAAACTTTACCGGTAAGAGAAACTATGAATTCTAGAGAGTTTGATTTAATGCTGTCAAGTGGTTACACACAGGCTTTACAAGGGGAGTCTTATGATATTGAGGATGTTTTTGAAGAACTTGAGAAAGGTCTATAATGAGTAGATACAAGATAAAAGTCACGAAACAGGCGAAAGAACATCTTGCTCTTATTAAAGATTATATTGCGGTAGAATTAAGGGAACCTGAAATTGCAAAGAAAATGCTGGATTTATTAAAAGTGGGAATACTTGATTTAATGGAAATGCCGGGTAGAATTAAGTGCATTGAAGAAAAACTGTGGGGCGATTTAGGTTTTAGAAAAATTCGAGTAAAAAATTATTATATTTATTTTTGGATTGATGAGAATAAAAAAGAAGTTTAAATCATTGCGGTTGTTTATGTGAAAATGAATCAAGAAAAATTTTTAAAAGCAACAAGAAAGCAGATATGAAAACCGGTAAGTAAGAGGATTGCAGGTGCAGTCCTCTTTTTTTGCGTCTAAGTAGGAGAAGAGCTGTCTCTTTTATATAATCTTTTATTTCTCCTCTATAGTAGGTAAAGTAATTTGATTTGGGATAAAAAGCGATAGAAGATGTAGCATTACATACAATGAGTAGCTAAAAGTAAAGGGTTTTGCGAAAAAATTTAAAGAGATATTTCTTAGGATTTAGAAATAAGTGCTAAAAAAGAAAGTTATAAATTGTATAATATAGAATATTGACATAAGGGAATATCCATATATAATAGAAGAAAAAGGGAAAACGCTTTCCTGGAAAGGTTTTTAAATATGCCAATTACAATTGAAGATATAGCAAAAGAGGCTGGAGTTTCTATTGCAACCGTTTCACGTGTAATTAACGGAACAAAATCAGTTAGTCCAGAGTTAAAACAAAGAGTTATGAATTCTATTGAAAAAAATAATTTTAAACCAAATACTTTGGCAAGAGGATTATCAAAAAACAAGGTAAATACAATCGGCGTGATTGTTTCAGATATATCGAATTTTGTAATTTCGTCAGTGATTAAAGGATGCAGTGAAATATGCCGAGACAGGCAATATACAGTTGTGGTATGTGAGTCTGGAGGGGATAAAAAAAGAGAGCGTGAGTTGCTGTATCATATGGATGTGGAAAAAGTAAGCGGATTGCTTTTGTGTGGATTCGATGTAGATAAGGAAACAACAGAGCTGATTATGCAGATGTCCTATCCAACAGTGCTGGTAACGCAACGGGCGTCGGATGGTGAGTGCATTCTTAATACAGTGAGTCATAATAGTGAACAATTAATAATAGACGGTGTGTCATTTTTAATAGCGAATGGACATAAAAGGATTGCTTTTATAGGTGGTATAGAAAATGATTATTATAATGGAAAAATGAGGAAAAAGGGATATGAAATCTGTATGCAAGAACATGGTTTGGAAGTGCCGGAGTCTTATATTGTTCATGGGGATTTTACCTTTGAATCAGGATATAATTGTATGAAAAAAATATATGAAGAAAATATGTTGCTTCCAACAGCGGTTATGAGTTGTTCGGATCTTATGGCAGTAGGAGCATTAAGGTATGCGCAAGATCAAGGACTTAAGGTACCGGAAGAGCTGTCCATATTGGGAGTAGATGATGCTGATATTGCAAAATACGTAAGACCGGCATTATCTACCGTAAGGATTGATTATCTGGAAGAGGGTAAAAAGGCAACGAAGGAATTATTTGACTTGATAGATACAGAGCAAAAGTATAATGGAAATCTAATTTATGTAGACCACAAGGTGATTAGGAGAGCAAGTGTAAGAGTGATAGAAGGTAGTGAGTAATGAGGAGAATCCCATCTGCCGGATATTTTGGCAGGTGGGAAAATTTTCACAGGTTAGGAAAACGCTTTCCTAATACATATCATCTCAATATGAATGAAAACAAATAAAAATGATATTTTCCCTGATAAGGGTTAAATAAAAAATAAAAGGAGGAAGATTTTATGAGAAATCTGAAAAAAGTACTTGCCATATCTATGGCATCATCTATGCTTATCTCTTTAGCAGCTTGTGGAGCTAAAGAGGATAACAAAGCATCAAGCTCTTCTACGGGAGCAAATGAAAAGGTTAAGCTAACCTTTGCTTTTGATGAGGGAGTGGGAAAAGCAACAGAAGAGGCAATTCAAGATTTTAATGAAAGCCAGAACGAAATCGAAGTTGTATCTTACCATTTGCCGCAGGATGCAAATAATCTTCATGATGATTTTGTAAACAAGCTTGTTTCTGAGGATACAAGTATCGATGTTATGGCATTGGATGTTGTGTATATTGCAGAATTTGCATCTGCGGGCTGGATTGAAGAGCTTTCGGATCTTTACAGTGAAGAAGAACTCTCTATGTATTTGGATGGAACGGTAGCAGGGGCAAAATATGATGGAAAATTATATGCTGCGCCATGGTTTACCAATGCATCTGCATTATTTTATCGTACAGATATTTTGGAAAAATATGGAGTTGAAGAAATTCCTACAACTTATCAGGAGTGGATAGACCTGTATAAAAAATGTGGTAGCGAAGATGGACTGGATTATGTGTTTGCCTACCAGGGGGCAAAAAATGAGTCTATGGTTTGTAATTGGGTAGAATTCTTGGCAAGTTTTAAAGGTTCAGTTTTAGATGAAGAGGGAAATCCAATTGTAAATAGTAAGGAAGCAATGGATGCGACACAACTGATGGCGGATTATATTGGAACTTATGCACCGGAGGGAACAACTACCTATTCAGAAACAGAATCTCAACAAGTATTTCAAGAAGGAAAAGCACTTACCTGTCGTACATGGTCAGGAACATGGAATACATTTAATAACAAAGAAGAATCAAGTGTGGCAGGAAATGTGGGAATGACCGTTCTTCCTGTATATGCAAAAGGAGATGAATCACATAGCTGTCTTGGAGGACTTGATCTTGCAATTAATACTTATATAGATGATAAGCAAAAGGAAGCTGCGAAAACTTTTATTAAATGGCTTACCGCAGAAGAAGCGGAAAAAGACTTTTGTTTAAGTTCTTCACAGCCGCCAACAGTCAAATCAGTATATTCGGATGAAGAGGTGTTAGAGAAAATTCCATTTTACAAAGACTTCTATTCTATTATAGAAAATGGTAAAGGACGTCCTATATCACCTACTTACGCAGAGCTTTCAGATGCTATTCAAAACAATGTACATGCAGCCCTTACAGGAGAAAAAACTGTAAAAGAAGCATTAGATAAATTACAAAAAGAGGCGGAAGAGCTGCAATAGTTATTCATATAAATAGGAGAGACTATGAAAATTTATATAGTCTCTCCTAAACATGAGGGAATGAAACATATGAATGGGAAGAAGATAAAAGTTTTTTATAAAAAAAGTGACACGAAAACAGCATGGATTATGCTTGCACCGGCGGTAATTGTCCTTTTGTTAATGCAAGGCTACCCTATTTTGAGGACTTTTTATTTAAGTTTTCATGAAATGAATTTAAAAAAGCCGGGAACAGGTTATCCTTGGAATGGATTGGAAAATTATATTCAAATATTTCAGGATGCCCGTGTCTATACAGATTTGGCATTTACAGTAAAATTTACAATAATTACTGTTTCTTTAGAGTTGATTATTGGATTTGCAGCAGCTTTAATTATGAATCGAGAATTCAAAGGACGTGGAATTGTAAGAGCAGCAATTCTAGTCCCATGGGCAATTCCCACATCGGTTTCGGCTATGATGTGGAAATTTATCTATAATGATCAGTATGGGATGTTCAATGATCTTTTATATAAATTAGGCATTATTGACGGCTATAAGGCGTGGCTAAGCACTTCCGGCGGCAGTTTTTTGGCTTTGGTTGTCACAGACGTGTGGAAAACCGCACCGTATATGGCTTTACTGATTCTTTCCGGTTTACAGATGATTTCTGGAGATTTGTATGAATCTGCCAAGATAGATGGGGCAAATATAGTACAACGTTTTTTACGTATTACCCTGCCAATGGTAAAAAAACCATTATTAGTCGCTTTATTATTAAGAACTTTGGATGCTTTTCGTGTTTTTGATTTGGTGAATGTGCTTACCGGTGGAGCAAATAAGACAGAGAGTATTGCCTTGTATGCATATAAACAGTTGATGACATTTTTAAATTTCGGATATGGCTCGGCTCTTGCAATTTTTATATTCTTGATTGTGTTTGCTATTAGTGGTGGTTATATATTCTTTATTAATAAAGATATAGATGTCTAGGAGGGGATAAAGGTTATGATGAAAAAATATATAAGCAAAACCGTTTTTTATCTATTTGTCTTATGGTTTGTTGCAACTATTTTATTGCCCTTTGCCTGGCAGTTTATTACCTCTATTAAGCCGTTAAGCGAAATTGCCGAAATGCCTGCAAAGTGGATTCCCAGTTCTTTTAATACGGATTTCTATGTGAATGTATTTACGAAGCATCCTTTTGTAAGATATTTATTTAACAGTTTTTTGGTGGCGGGTATGTCAACGGTTATTAGTTTGGCAATTGGCTCATCAGCAGCCTATGCATTGGGGAGAATTAAATTCTATGGAAGAAAAGTTATATTACTGATTATCTTAGGCGTATCTATGTTTCCAACGATTGCCACCTTATCTCCTTTATATTTGATTTTAAAGGAAATGGGACTTTTAAATTCCTATGGGGGATTAATATTAACCTATGTCAGTTTTTCTTTGCCTATGACAATATGGTTATTAACCAATTTTTTAAGTCAGCTTGACGGAGGTTTTGAGGAGGCATCTGCCATTGATGGATGCACAAAGTTTGAAACATTTATAAAAGTAATTATTCCCTTATCCAGACCGGCGATTTTTTCGACAGGATTATTGGTATTTATCAACTGTTGGAATGAATATTTATATGCATTAACATTTATGCAAGAACAATCTATGAGGACAGTACCGGTGGGAATCGCATTATTCCCAAGTAATTATCAGCTTCCGTGGGGGGATATGGCAGCGGCATCAATTGTAGTAACGGTTCCACTTATTATTTTAGTATTGCTTTTCCAAAAGCATATTATTGCAGGATTGACAACAGGTGGAATGAAAGGATAAGACAAAGGAGTTTAACATGAAAAAAATTAAATTATCAGATTCATTGGAATTAAGCACAGTAGTTGCAGGTTGCATGAGAGTAAAAGATGCAGGCATAGACGGGCAGACCCTGAGAAGCTTTGTTAATACTTGCTTAGAGATGGGAATAGATACTTTTGATCATGCACCTGTTTATGGAGCGGGTTATTGTGAAGAGTTTTTTGGAAAAGAGGTTCTTAGTTCTATAAGTGGAATTAGAGATAAGGTGAAAATTGTGACGAAGGCAGGGATTACTCTTCCAGGACAGAAAAATAACAGTCATATCTTTTATGATTCAACGAAAAAAAATCTTCAAAGAGAAATTGATGATTCCTTAAAGAGACTCAGAACAGATTATGTTGATTTATGGTTACTACATCGTCCGGATGTTTTAGGAAATCCGGAGGAAATTGCAGAAGCTTTGGAACAAATAGTAGCATCAGGAAAAGTTTTAAATATTGGAGTTTCCAATTATGAGCCGGAACAATTTGATGCTTTACAAAGCTATTTAAAAGTTCCTCTTGTGGCAAATCAGATGGAGTTTTCTGTAAAAGCAACCTATAATTTCTTTAATGGTGTAATAGACAATGCATTTAAAAATAAAATTAAGCTGATGGCATGGTCACCTCTTGGAGGAGGAAGTGTATTTAAAGAGAAAGAGACGGATGGTACAAACCTATATGGGTGTATAGAAACGATTGCAAAAAATCATAATGTGGATATGGATACAATTATGTATGCATGGCTTATGACGCATCCGGTTAATTTTATGGTTATTACCGGGACAATGAATCCGGAAAGATTAAAACATGCAGTAGAAGCAGCAGAATTGAACTTGAGCTATGATGAATGGTATGCAATCCTTGCGGCATCCAGAGGATTTGATGTGCCCTAAGGAGGACAAAATGAGAAAAATAGTGTATGGACTTGTTGGTTCAGGATGGCGTGCAGAATTTTATGTTCGTATTGCAAAGGCGATACCGGAACAGTTTGAAGTTTCTGCGGTACTTATTAGAGACCATGTCAAGGGAGAGATATTTGCAAAAAAATATCAGGTAAAGGTAGTAAATACTTTGGAAGAGCTGATGGATACGGAACCTGAATTTATTGTGCTTTCAATTAAACGTGGAGTTGTGACCGACTATTTAGTAGACTTATTTCAAAGAAAGATCCCGGTTCTGGTAGAAACGCCACCGGCAGAATCAGTGGATGAATTATATAGACTCTGGGAAGAATATGAAAAAGTAGAGCCCAAGATACAGGTTGCTGAACAATATCCACTACAACCCTTATATGCTTCCTGGTATGAAGCAATTCAAAAGGGGATGTTGGGAGATGTAACGAATATGAATATTTCTGCTTTGCATGGCTATCATGGGGTGGCTATGCTACGTAGAATGCTGGGCGTGGGGATGGAACAGTGTGTAATCTATGGAAAGCGATATCAGTTTCCTGTCACAGAGACCTATAGTCGTGAAGGAATGTGTTTTGATGGAGAAGTATTTTTGTGTCCAAGAGAACGTGTAACTTTGGAGTTTTCGGGTGGAAAAATAGGATATTTTGATTTTTCGGATCCGGCACAATACCATTCCTTTATTCGTACCAGACAGATAAATATTCAGGGAACAAGAGGAGAAATTGATGATTTAACGATTCTCTATCTGACTCAGGAAAATGTTTCAGTAATGGAAAATTTAAACAGAATAGATTTAGGAATTTATGGTAACCAAGAGTGGTCACATTTTGCTATGATGCTGGGAAAAGAAACTTTGTATAAGACACCGTTTGTAAATGCCAGATTAAATGACGATGAAATTGCGGTGGGAACCCTTCTACTTAAATTTGTTGAGTATATGGAAACGGGAAAAGAGTGCTATTCTCTTGCAGATGCCTGTCAGGATATGTATATCAATCTGATGATGAATAAGGCAATGGAAAATCCGTTGAAGCTTATCAAAACAGAAAAACAACCATGGAATTAGATGCCACTTGCTCCTAAGACAAAAAAAGGATATAATTATTTAGAATTTGTCTTAGGAGAAAGGAGAGTATAGGTAAGCAAGTAGAACCTATACATAGTCAAATATGAAGAAAAAAACAGCATTAGGCTTATTGATGGCAATGAGCCTTTCTATTTTAAGCGGATGTGGACAGTTAAAAGCAGAGGATAAGGTAGCGACTGCCGGAAAAGAAGTGATTAAAGCCTCTGTTGCAAGCCTTTATTTGCGTTATCAACAAGCGCAGATGGAAACCTACTATGGTTCTATGATGGGAGAGAACATGTGGGAAACCAATATGACGGGAGAGGAAACGTACGGAGAAACTACGAAAAAAAGTGCGATAGAAAGCTTGCAGGAGTTTTATCTTTTAAAGGCACATGCAAAAGATTATAAGGTGGAAATCAGCAAAGAAGAGCAGGAGAATATAGAAAAAACAGCAAAGGCTTATATTCAGGCAAACGATAAAGAAACTTTAAAATATATGATGGCAGATGAGGCTACAGTAAAAGAGCTTTTGGAGCTTTACACCTATCAAAATCATATGGAGAAAGAGCTTACAAAGGATGTAAAAACCGAAGTGTCCGATGAGGAAGCTGCTCAGACGAAAATTACTTATGTGAGATTTTCAACAGGGGCGGTAAGTCAAAGTGACGGGTCAAGCAAGGAATTAACAGAAGAGGAAAAAACAGCGCTTAAAGAAAAGGCAAAAGAGGTCTATGATAAAGTATCTTCATCAGAAGATATAGCCGCAGCGGATATGGATGCTTTAGCAAAAGAGGTAGATGATAAAATATATGCTTCAAGTACAAGCTATGGAAGCGATGATCAAAATCTAGATGATAAAGTCAAAGAAGCGGTGAAGGGTTTAAAAGACGGAAGCTTAGCATCGGATATAGTAGAGGGTGCGGATGCTTACTATGTAGTTCGTTTGGATAAGGCGTTTGATGAAGAGGCTACTCAAAATAAAAAGGATTCTATCGTGGAGGAAAGAAAACAGGAAGCCTATCAAAAACAGATAGATGACTGGAAGAAGTCAGACGGAACCTCTGTGGATAAGAAAAATTGGAATAAAATTGAATTGAGCAATGCAGTTTCCTTTAAAATCAAGACGGAGAATACGAATCAGGAAAGTGGCGAGACGGCTGCTACAGAGGATACAGCCAATACAAGTAAATAGAAGAGCGTAATAATGACTATCGAAATGACAGTTCTTTTTTGTGGTTCTAAGTGGTGTGCTTAGAATGATGAAAGAGGGCTGTTTTTTTGTAAAACATTTCCAACTCTATGATTTTACAAAGATTTTACAATCAAAAGATAATAGGCTTTACAAACTTTTTGTAAATTAGGATATGTAAAGCGCAAGAAAACAACTTATAAAGGAAAGAGGAATGATTATGAAAAGATATTTAGCAGGATTGGCTTTAGCAGGAAGTGTATTACTTACAGCAGTGGGATGCGGAAGTAACGGCGGTGCAAAGGAAGAAAGCGACAGTAAAGAAACAAAAGCGGAAGAAATTAAAGAAGAGGCAGGATTTTCCGGAAATATTTCTACTAACGGTTCTACCTCCATGGAAAAGGTAATCGGAGTTTTATCAGAGCAGTTCCAAACAACATATCCGAATGTGACAATTACCTATGATGCAACAGGTTCCGGAACAGGAATCGAAGCGGTCATCAATAAAACAACAGATATCGGATTGGCATCCAGAGCTCTTAAGGATGAAGAAAAAGAGAAAGGCCTTGTAGAGACAACAGTAGCTTTGGACGGCATTGCTATTATTGTTAATGAAAACAATCCGATTGAAGATTTAAGTGTTGAAGATATCAAAAAGATTTATACAGGAGAATTGTCAAACTGGAGTACAGTAAAGGGCGGTAAAGATGGAGACATTTCTTGTATAGGAAGAGAAGCAGGTTCAGGAACCAGAGATGGATTTGAAAGTATTACAGATACAAAGGATGCTTGTAAGCTTTCTCAGGAGCTTACCTCTACAGGAGCTGTGATTGAGTCTGTAAAAAATAGTGAACAGGCGATAGGTTATGCTTCTTTTGCTTCAGTAGAAAATCAAGAGGGAATCAAAGTGGTCACTGTAAACGGTGTAGAGTGTAATGCAAAAAATATTGCAGATGGAACTTATCTGGTGCAAAGACCTTTTAATCTTGTAACAGCAAAAGATGCAGCTTTAAGTGAGCAGGCACAAGGTTTCTTTGATTTTATGTTATCAGAAGATGCAAAAGAGCTGATTGAAGCGGCAGGCGCAGTTTATACAGGAAAATAAAGTAGATTAGAAAAATCAAAGGCCTGTTTTATGGGCTTTGATTTTTCTATTATAAGGAAGAATTATGGAAAAAAAGAAAATGAGAAAGGCCCTTTTAGAGAGGGCTATGCATTTACTCTTTGCCCTTTGTGGGCTGGCGGTAATAGGGTTTGTTTTATGTATTTCGGTTTATTTGATTATATCAGGACTTCCCGCTATCAGGGAAATAGGATTGGTAGATTTCTTGTTTGGGGATAAGTGGCAGCCTACGGCATCTACTACAGAACCATCCTTTGGAGTTTTACCTTTTATTTTAACCAGTATTTATGGAACAGTAGGAGCGGTGATTATCGGACTTCCTATCGGTATCTTGACAGCTGTTTACTTATCTAAGGCAGCTCCTAAGAAAATGGCAAAGCTTATTCGCACAGCGGTGGAATTATTGGCAGGTATCCCTTCGGTAATCTATGGATTGGTAGGCATGATTGTCTTAGTTCCGGGAATTGCTAAAGTTTTTTCTTTGTCTTCCGGGGCAACTTTATTGGCGGCAATTATCGTTTTAGCGATTATGATTCTACCATCGATTATTAACGTTTCCGCAACAGCGCTCCAAGCGGTACCTAAAGAATATGAGGAGGCTTCCATGGCACTGGGGGCAACAAAGCTAGAGACCTACTTTAAGGTATCGGTTCCTGCGGCCAAAAGCGGTATTGCTACAGCTATTGTCTTAGGGATTGGAAGAGCATTGGGAGAAGCTATGGCAATCATCATGGTATCAGGTAATGTTGCCAATATGCCCGGACTTTTGAAATCTGTTCGTTTTATGACAACGGCGATAGCTTCGGAAATGTCTTACGCTTCTGTAGGTTCTTTGCAAAGACAGGCTCTTTTCTCTATCGGACTGATTTTGTTTTTGTTTATTATGTTAATTAATCTTGTGCTGAATCTTGTGGTAAAAAGAGATAAGCTTGCTTAAAAAGAGGGAAGTATGAAAGTAGAATCTATAAAAATTGAAAAAAAAGAAGCACTTAGAATAAATAGCCATCAAATAAAGAGAAAAATTTGGAATAAAGCAGTGGGGGGGAGTCTTTATCTTGCAACCGCCCTTATGGTTGGCTTGCTTTTATTTTTGATAGGGTATATTTGTTACAGAGGAATACCCCATATCACCATAGAGCTTTTGACCAGCCAGTCCAGCTACTTAAAAAACAGTATCGGTATTTTACCAAATATTTTAAATACTCTTTATATTATTCTCATATCCATGATATTGGCGTTGCCTATGAGTGTTGGAGCTGCTATTTACCTGACAGAATATGCGAAGGTAAAAAAGCTGGTAAATTTAATTGAGTTTGCTACAGAGACCTTGACGGGAATCCCATCTATTATATTCGGTTTAGTGGGAATGCTGATTTTTACGCACTTGTTTGGCTTACAGCAGGGTATTTTAGCGGGAGGTCTTACTTTGGTAATTATGATTGTTCCGACCATCGTAAGAACGACGCAGGAAAGTTTAAAAACGGTACCGAAAGGATACAGGGAGGGTGCTCTGGCACTGGGTTCCGGGAAATGGTATATGATTCGTACAGTCGTTTTGCCGAATTCCATAGACGGAATTGTAACAGGAAGTATTTTGGCAGTGGGAAGAATTGTAGGTGAGTCGGCAGCGCTCTTGTTTACTGCGGGATTTGGGCTGGCATTAAACAGCTTTTTATCTTCACTGGAATCTTCCTCTGCAACACTTACGGTAGCACTTTATGTCTATGCCAGTGAGAGAGGAGAAAGTGAAGTTGCTTTTGCGATAGCAGTGATTTTGATGCTCTTGACTTTTGTGATTAATTTTATGGCAAATTTACTGGGAAAGAAATTGAAAGGATAAAAAAATGGCAGAGATTCTAAATATTTCGGATTTAAATTTATGGTATGGAGCACACCATGCTTTGAAAAATGTGGCAGTAGATTTGCCCAAAAATGAAATAACAGCTTTAATAGGTCCTTCGGGATGTGGAAAGTCTACGTTTTTAAAGACTTTAAATCGCATGAATGATTTGGTAGAGGATGTAAAAATTACAGGGAAAATTTTATACGAAGGCAAAGATATTTTAGATCCGGCGATTGATGTAACCTGGCTTAGAAAAAGAATCGGTATGGTCTTTCAAAAGGCAAATCCATTTCCTATGTCTATTTATGATAATATTGCTTACGGTCCAAGACTTCATGGAGTCAAAAATAGGGTAAAACTGGATGAGATAGTAGAGAACTCGCTAAGGGATGCGGCGATTTGGGATGAGGTAAAAGACCGTTTAAAAAAGAGTGCCCTGGGACTTTCCGGGGGACAACAGCAAAGACTTTGTATAGCAAGAGCCTTGGCGGTCAAACCGGATATTTTATTAATGGATGAGTCTACATCGGCATTAGACCCAATATCGACAGGAAAGATAGAAGAATTGGCAGTACAATTAAAAGAAAAATATACAGTAATTATGGTGACTCACAATATGCAGCAGGCAGTGCGTATCTCTGATAGTTGTGCTTTCTTTTTGTTAGGCGAGTTGGTGGAGTTTAATAAGACGGAAACCTTATTTTCTATGCCAAAGGATAAACGATGTGAAGATTATATTACAGGGAGGTTTGGATGATGATGCGAAGCAAATTGGATGGACAGCTTTTATTATTAAAACAGGAAATGATTACCATGGGTATGCTTTGCGAGAACGCCATTTCCAGAGTATCCAAAGCTTTATTTTTACCGGAAGCGGCTATAGGAGAGGATGTAAAAGACCTTTACGAGGTAATCAGTCACAAAGAAAAAGAAATTGAGAACCTATGTCTTAGGTTGCTTTTGCAACAGCAGCCGGTAGCCAAGGACTTAAGAGTTGTATCTTCTGCCTTGAAAATGATTACGGATATGAAACGTATAGGAGAGCAGTCTTTAGATATAGCAGAAATTTTATCTCTAGGAGAAATCCACCATATAGATGAGAGACTATCCTTTTCCGAGATGGCGGATGAGGTGAAATGGATGGTCACAAAAAGCATGGATGCCTTTGTAAAAAAGGATGTAGAATTGGCAAAAAGCGTGATAAAATATGATGATAAAGTAGATGAAAATTTTAGAAAAATCAAAACGAATTTAATTAAGCTTTTAAAAGAAGCAGAGCCGGGAAAGGAAGATATTCTGGATTTGGCGATGATTGCAAAGTATTTTGAGAAAATAGGAGATCATGCGGGAAATATTGCTAAATGGGTTGTTTTTTCCATTACCGGACGCCGTGAGGAGGGAAAATAATTGATTTTTTGTGTGGAAGATGAGGAAAGTATTAGAGAGTTAATGCTCTATACTCTTAGGGTATCAGGATTTGACGCTGAGGGCTTTTCCAGCGGAGAGGCTATGCTGCAAAGGATAAAAGAGAAAATTCCCTCTTTGATTCTCTTAGATATTATGCTTCCCGGTCAGGATGGTATTTCTATCTTAAAAAAACTTAGAACCATGCAGGAGCTTGATAGAGTGCCTATTATCATGGCAACAGCAAAGGGCAGTGAGTATGATAAAGTTTTAGGACTTGATTTGGGAGCGGATGATTATCTTACCAAGCCCTTTGGAATGATGGAAATGATTTCAAGGATTAAGGCTCGTCTTAGAAGAATAGAAAATGTAGAAGAAAAACAAGAGCTTGTATATAAAGAGTTGACCATCAATTTAAAGGAGCGAAAGGTGCTTTTGCAGGGGCAGGAGATAGAGCTTACAAGAAAAGAATACGACCTCCTATGCTTTTTAATCAACCATAGAAAGACGGTCTATAGTAGAGAAGACTTGCTTCTTTATGTATGGGGAGAAGAATATATGGGGGAAACCAGAACGGTGGATGTCCATATAGGAACGCTTAGAAACAAATTGGGAAATTATGGAAAACAAATACAAACAATTCGGGGCATAGGTTACCGATTAGAGGATGTAAAATGACAAAGCGAATTTTTAGAGGATTTTTAGGAATTGCCATAGGAACCCTTTTATTAACACTTGTCTTGGTAATAGGTGTTTTATATGGTTATTTCTCCAATATGTCAAATAAACAACTGAGAACGGAACTGAAACTTGCGGCAGAGGGAGTCAATCATGAGGGGGAAGACTATTTAAAAACTTTATCCTTAAAAAACCTTCGTCTGACTTTAATAGAAGAAGATGGAAAAGTTGTTTATGATACTCACTATAAAGATGTAGAGGATCTGGAGAATCATGGAGATAGAGAGGAAGTAAAAGAAGCAAAGGAAAATGGTGCAGGTTCCAGCACCCGCTATTCTTCCACTTATTTGGAAACCTTGGTTTACCAAGCGGTACGGTTAGATAATCATCAGATTTTGCGTGCGGCGATTAGTCGCTATACGGTGGTAACTTTCGTTTTGGCTATGTTGCAGCCTATCTGTTTGATTATTATTATTGCCATTCTACTGTCAATTTTTGTAGCGAAAAGAGTGACGAAGCGTATATTGGGACCTTTGGAGAGATTGGACTTGCAAAAGCCTTTACAAAATGTAGAAGCTTATGAGGAGCTGGTTCCTCTGCTTAGAAGAATTGACAACCAAAATCTTCAAATAGAAAAGCGAAATCAGAAATTGCAAGAAAAACAAGAAGAGATGAATACTATGTTTGAAAGCATGAAAGAGGGCTTAATTATGCTGGATAACAAAGAGAGAATTGTTCATAGTAATGAAGCGGCAAAGCAGATTCTACAATTAAGAGAAGCTTGTGAAGGAAAAACGCTTTTAGAGCTTGAAAGAAATATTACCTTGCAGGAGATGGTAAAGGAAAGTAAGGGAAAACAGACGGTCAAAAGGCGTATGGTCATAGATGGAAATATATACAGAGCCAGTGTATCCGTTATTCAAAAAGACCAAGAGCTTCTAGGTTTTGTTTTAGTCTTTTTGGACATCACGCAAAAAGAACAGGTGACAGAGCTTAGAAAAGAGTTTACCGCAAATGTTTCTCACGAGCTTCGTACACCTCTACAAACGATTTTGGGCTATTCAGAACTCCTAAAGAATCATTTGGTAAAGCCGGAAGATGAGAATTCTTTCATAGAAAAGATTCATCAGGAAGCCGGACAAATGATACAGCTAATCGAGGATATCATAGAGCTGTCCCACTTAGATGAGGGGAAAGGCAGAGAAGAAAAAGAGCAGGTAGATATCTATAGCCTTTCTCAAGAGGTAGTAAATAAGCTTCAGGGACAGGCACAAGCAAAGCAGGTTTCCTTATCTTGTATAGGAGAGACTGCTAAGGTAAAAGGATACCCAAGACTTTTAAAAGAAATTGTGACTAACTTGGTAGACAATGCTATAAAATATAACCATGCCGGCGGAGAGGTAAAAGTTATTGTAGAGAACGGAAAAGATTCTGTCTATCTGCAAGTAAAAGACACCGGAATGGGGATAGCAAGAGAAGACCAGATGCGTATCTTCGAGAGATTTTATAGGGGAGATAAGAGCAGGTCAAAAGAAATTAAGGGAACAGGACTGGGACTATCTATTGTAAAGCATGGGGTGGAGCTTCATCATGGTATGATAGAAGTCATTAGTAAAAAGGATAAAGGAACGACTATGAAAGTGTCATTTCCTAAATAAGAGGAAAACATCTATTTTTAAGTGTGAAATTTGAAGAATTTCAGCTTAGAGATAGGTGTTTTTGTTATAATAGAAGTATAAGAAAAATGAAATAGGAGATTGTGATGCATTATAGAGAGGGAAAAAATAAAGAAAAAATATCCATTTTAGGATATGGCTGTATGAGGTTTTCAAGAAAAGGAACTGTAGTTGATTTAAAAAAGGCGGAAGAAGAGATTTTATACGGAATATCCCATGGAATTAACTACTTTGATACCGCCTATATCTATCCGGGCAATGAAGAGATTTTAGGAAATATTCTTTCAAAAAACAAAGTGAGAGAAAAGGTGAATATTGCCACCAAAATTCCTCATTACATGATTCATAGTATAGAGGAGCTTGAGAAATATTTTTTACAAGAGTTGGAACGCTTAAAAACCACCTATATCGACTACTATCTGATGCATATGTTGCCGGATATCAAGGTCTGGACAAGGCTTATGGATATGGGGATTTTAGAGTGGATAAGAGAAAAGAAAAAAGAGGGAAAAATTAAAAATATCGGATTTTCCTATCATGGAAATACAGAGAATTTTATAGAACAGATAGATGCTTATTCATGGGATTTTTGTCAGGTGCAGTATAACTATATGGATGAGAAGTCTCAGGCAGGAGTGGATGGTGTGCAATATGCCGCAAAACAAGGAATCCCTGTTTTTATTATGGAACCTTTAAGGGGAGGCCGCCTTGCCAATGCCCTTCCTAAAAAGGCACTTGACCTTATAGAGAAAAAAGAGCCAAAAAGAAGCCCGGCAGAGTGGGCGCTTCGTTGGCTGTGGAATCAAAAGGAAGTAACAATGGTGCTTTCCGGTATGAATTCTATAGAAATGTTACAGGAAAATATAAGAATTGCTTCAGAGGTAGCGGTGGGAGAACTGACAAAGGAAGATGAAGACTTTTTTGCTGAAATCAAGGCGTCTATAGAAGAAAGTGTCAAAGTGCCATGTACTGCCTGTGGCTATTGCAGTCCATGTCCTCATGGCGTAGATATTCCGGGAGTTTTTCGTTGCTATAATGCCAGTTATCTGGATTCTTACTCTAAGGGCTTTCGGGAGTATGTGATGTGTACTACCATGTCAAAGAACAAAAGAAATGCAGGGCTTTGTGTGGGATGCGGAAAATGCGAGCGTCATTGTCCGCAAAATATAGCTATTCGAAAAGAATTAAAAAAGGTAAAAAGGAGGTTTGAACATCCTATCTATCATATTGCGGACTGGTATTTGAGCAAAAAGATGGGGAAATAAATATTTTACAAGAGTAGGTTCATTTTTACTCAAACTTTACAGGGCAAGTATTAGGGATTTTACAAAAAAGCCTTAAGATAAAAGAGCAGTGATAAAGACCTAGTAGGAGGAGTAAAAAATGAAGAAAAGATGGGTAGCGATTGTTGCAAGTTTATCTTTGATAGCGACAACAGGAATGACATGTTTAGCTCAAACACAGGTAAGTGGTGCAACCCCAAAGAAAAAACAAGCAAAAACAGTAAGTACAGAAAAGACAGTCAAAGGAAAAGCACCTAAGTATGTATTTTTATTTATAGGGGATGGA
>DATCYL010000192.1:0-4772 GCA_036570305.1 Lachnospiraceae bacterium | reverse complement strand
CACAACTTCTTCCATATCCTTTTTTCCGGCTGTTGTTGCATTCAGTTGCATGAAGTTTGCACTGCTTGTATTGGCAATCACTCTAGCCAAGGTGGTCTTCCCCGTCCCCGGCGGACCATAAAAAATGATAGAACTTAATTTATCTGCCAAAATCGCTCGATAAAGCAATTTATCCTTGCCTATAATATGCTCCTGTCCCACAACTTCATCTAAAGTTCCCGGTCTTAATCGGGAAGCCAGAGGAGATTCTTTTTTTAGATTCTTTTCTTTTACATAAGTAAATAAATCCATACCTAGATTAACCTTTCTTCCTTCTACTAACAATCTTACCAAATATAAAAATTACACTGGAGATTGCAAGCAGCCGCCAATGTCTAAAACTTTCCCTAACCTTGGCTTATCACTACTGTAAAAAACCCCCGAAACATCAGTCTCAGGGGAATGTAAACAAATTTTTCAAAATTAAGCAAGTTTGCTCTTTGCCAATTCTGCTAATGTTGCAAATCCGGCTGCATCATTTACTGCCATTTCTGCTAACATTTTTCTATTCATTTCAACTTCAGCTAACTTTAAGCCGTACATGAATTTGCTGTAAGATAAACCGTTGATACGAGCTGCTGCATTAATACGAGCAATCCATAACTGTCTGAACTGACGTTTCTTTTGTTTTCTTCCGGCATAAGCACTTGTTAAAGCTCTCATTACTGACTGCTTTGCTACTCTATACTGTTTTGATCTGGCTCCTCTGTAACCTTTTGCCAGTTTTAATGTTCTGTTATGTCTTTTTTTAGCGTTTAATCCGCCTTTAATTCTTGCCATTCTTACTTTCCTCCTTCAATCTATCTTATAAATACGGTAAAATTTTCTTCATGTTTGCTACGTTAGTTGCATCTGTAACTGTAGACTGTCTAAGATTTCTTTTTCTCTTAGTAGATTTCTTGGTTAAGATATGGCTTTTGTAAGCTTTATTTCTAACTAACTTTCCTGTACCTGTTTTTTTGAAACGTTTTGCAGCTGCTTTGCTGGTTTTAATCTTTGGCATTTTATATTTCCTCCTTTAATGAAATTATCTCTATTTATTTTAACGTTTTACAGTTAAAAACATCATCATATTGCGGCCCTCTAACTTAGGCGCTTTTTCTACTACCGCTATATCAGAAAGTTTTTCCGCAAATTCATCTAAAATGCGTTTACTACTTGTCACATGAGCCATTTCTCTACCTCTAAAGCGAAGTGTCACCTTAACTCTGTCACCCTTACCGATAAACTTTCTTGCCGCACTTACCTTAGTATTCAAATCATTGCTGTCAATATTCGGAGAAAGCCTTACTTCTTTGACCTCTATAGTCTTTTGTTTCTTTTTTGCTTCTTTCTCTTTTCTTGCCATTTCATATCGGTATTTTCCATAATCAATAATCTTACATACCGGCGGTTTTGCATTTGGTGCAATCTTTACTAAATCCAGTCCGGCATCAATCGCCTTTTGCATAGCCTCTCTAGCCGGCATAATACCAAGCTGTTCACCATCTTCTCCCACAAGACGAACCTCTCTGTCTCTGATCTGTTCGTTAATCATTAAATCACTAATAGCAGTGCACCTCCATCTTTAAATTCCTATTTCCGCCAGTTCCTTTTATTCACATTAATACAGCCAATAAAAAGGGTGAATAGTCAGACTATCCACCCGGTATGCACATACATATGCTTCTTTTACCTATATAAACCCAAGTCGTCTTATTACGCTAAGGTGAGAGTGGATACTCTACTTTCTTTATTTAACTTCTATATCCTAACACAGGAAACTCCAAAAGTCAAAGGAAATTTTTATTTCCCTTCCACAAATTCTTCCTTACGAATTTCTTTTGTACGAATTTCTTTTGTAATTGCATCGATGAAGGCATCGAGTGACTTTTGTCCTTCATCTCCAAGAAAACGGCTTCTTACAGAAACTACATTCTCCTCTTCTTCTTTTGCTCCTACCACTAACATATAAGGAAGTTTATCAAGTCTTGCTTCACGAATCTTATATCCGATTTTTTCTGCTCTCTCATCCATAGTAGCCTTGATTCCATTTCGCTTTAGCTCTGCCAGCACTTTCTCACCATAAGCATGGAATTTCTCAGAAATCGGCAATACACGTACCTGCTCAGGGCATAGCCATGTCGGGAATTTACCCGCATATTTTTCAATCAACCAGGCAAGTGTTCTCTCATAACATCCAATAGAAGTTCTGTGAATAATATAAGGACGTTTTTTCTCTCCATCCTTATCCACATAGCTCATATCAAATTTTTCTGCCAGGAACATATCTAACTGAATAGTAATCATAGTATCCTGTTTTCCATAAACATTCTTTGCCTGAATATCAAGTTTAGGACCATAAAAGGCTGCCTCACCCTCTACTTCTGTATAAGAAATACCAATATCATTTAAGATTTGGCGCATATTGTCTTCTACTTCATCCCAAAGTTGACGATTTCCCAGATATTTGTCCATATTATTGGGATCTGCCAAGGAAAGTTCGTAAGTTACATCCTCCTCCACACCCAAAGTCTCTAAACAATATCTGGCTAAATCTACACATCCTTTAAACTCATCCTCCACCTGGTCAGGGCGAACTATCAAGTGCCCCTCTGAGATTGTAAACTGACGTACACGAGTGAGTCCATGCATCTCTCCGGAATCTTCATTTCTAAAAAGTGTAGATGTCTCACCATAGCGACAAGGTAAATCTCTATAACTTTTTGGTGCTTGTTTGTATACAAAATATTGGAAAGGACAAGTCATAGGACGAAGGGCAAATACATCCCCATCCTCTTTTTCCGCATCACCTAAGATAAACATGCCATCCCTATAATGATCCCAGTGATGAGAAATCTGATACAAGTCTCTCTTTGCCATCAAAGGTGTTTTTGTTCTCATATATCCACGAGCTTCTTCCTCATCTTCAATCCAACGTTGCATGGTCTGAAGCATCTGAGTCCCCTTAGGAAGCAAGAGTGGAAGCCCCTGTCCAATTACATCTACTGTAGTAAAAAGATTCATTTCACGCCCCAACTTATTGTGGTCTCGTTTTTTTGCCTCTTCCATTTGCTCTAAAAATGCTACCAACTCCTCTTTTTTTCCAAAAGCAGTTCCATAGATACGCGCCAACATTTTATTTTTCTCACTGCCTCTCCAATAGGCACCTGAAGAAGAAATTAATTTAAAAGCTTTGATTGCCTTTGTGGACATTAAGTGAGGCCCTGCACAAAGATCCACAAAATCCCCCTGTGAATAAAAAGAAATCACAGCATCCTCCGGTAAATCTTCAATCAATTCTACCTTGTAAGGCTCTCCCTTTTCTTTCATAAAGGCAATTGCCTCAGCTCTTGGAAGCTCAAAACGCTCAATTTTTGCTCCTTCTTTAATGATTTTTTTCATCTCTTTTTCAATAGCATCTAAATCTTCTCTTGAAAACGAATCATTTTCAAAATCATAATAAAATCCTGTATCAATGGATGGACCAATTGCCAGTTTTGCATTTGGATAAAGTCTCTTTACAGCCTCTGCCAAAACATGGGATGTTGTATGACGAAGTGCTGCTAATCCCTCCTTATCATTGGCAGTCAAAATTTCCAACTGACAATCCTTATCCAGTACAGTTCTTAAATCTACTACTTCTCCATCTACCTTTCCTGCGGTAGCTACTCTTGCCAATCCCTCACTCAAATCTAATGCAATTTCATAAACGCTTTTTGCATCAAAGTATTCTTTTACTGAACCATCTTTTAAAACTATCTTCATTTTCTTTATCGGTGTTTACACACCTCTCCTTTCTTCATTTATACATATAAAAAGTCCCTTTCTATACAAATGTATAGAAAGGGACGAATATATCGCGGTTCCACCCTATTTGCTTTGCACTCTATGCAAAACCTCTCTTTTCATGATAACGGTATGACCGTACCCGATTAAGGGTCACTCAGAGGCGGTCTCCACTGTTTCTTAGTGAGAATGCTCACAGCCTATGCATTCCTCTCTGACACCATCCACAATTTCTTTCCTCGTCAACGTTTGACTGTATTATAAATCGTGCACAATCGAATGTCAAGACTTCTTTATCATAAAATCCTACCTATTATTTTCTAGGCTTTTACTTTCGATAAATTTGGAAGCAGACTTCTAAAAAGATAAATTCCACAAAATACTACGGCAGCCACAATTCCCACCGGATAGCCGATGCTTGTAGAAAGTCTTAATCCTTCATCTGCAATCAATATATAGGTCACACTTACTGCTGACATAAAAGTTGCCGGAATCGCTGCCACCAGACTTGTGATAGGATTTTTATGATGTGCTGCCAAATAAGCTGCACCTGCCCAAAGAGCAATCATAGCTAATGTCTGATTCGACCATGAGAAATATCTCCAAACCACACTATAATTAATAAAAGAAATTAAATATCCTACTAATAATAATGGGAAAGACAAAAGCAAACGTTTCTTGGGATCTTTTTGGTCTATTTTAAACCAATCGGCTATAGTTAATCTGGCACTACGAAACGCTGTATCCCCGGAAGTAATTGGACAAGCAATTACACCAATCATAGCCAAAACACCACCTACAGGTCCTAATAGATTCATAGACATATCATAAACAGTTTTTGAGTTTCCACCACCCATCTCTGCAAGCCCTGTCATAAGTCCACCGGTTCTTTGATAAAAAGCACAACCTGCCGCCGCCCATATCAAAGCAATAATTCCTTCAGCTACCATAGCTCCATAAAATAT
>DATCYL010000191.1:0-8984 GCA_036570305.1 Lachnospiraceae bacterium | reverse complement strand
AATAAAGATGGCTCTCGTCATAGCTAAAAATATGGCTGATGATACAAAAGGGAGTACACAAAAAATAGGGTTTACGCATTCATTTTCATGTGCCTAGAATGCGTGGACCCTATTTGGTGTGGACTACCCTTACGGGTCATCCCCGGGTACATTATGAGAAATCGGTTGTTTCTCTGTCTTTTAGAAAAATATGATGTGTGTGATAAGTGAAACTGAAAAGCATATCGGCATCTTCTTTTTTGCCATCTAAAAAGGAAATATCATCGGCAAGGATAAATAACATTGCTAGCAGCTTCTTAATATATCCGTCGTAGCAACCATAATCAAGATAGATGTGTGCTACATAACCTTCGCTAAATTCTTCTAAATCTACATCAATTTTATAGGTGTTAGATAATTCTTCTACGGTTTTAATGAACTTATCTTTATTGGCGATTCTTTCTTCATCAGGAACACTTTTGCGGTTCTTTCGCATATATTCAAAGAAATCACTGACTTGTGAAATAGCGGCATCGTAATCAGCATCGTCTTTGGATTCTGTATCAGAATTCATGAACTTATATTTCTTGAAACGCTTACTGAATATTATTTTTCTTTCTTCCATTCCTTTTTACCCCTAAGTTTTTTTGGAGATTGTTTAACTTGGCTCTTGGTTGTGATTTGTCTTTCGCCATTAACAATCGTGAATTACTACTTTTATAGTATAACATAAAAATAGTTAGGGATCATCACTAATAGTTGGTTTGACTTCCTTTGGGTGCGTGTGATTTGAAATCGACTTAACCTATACTATTAGTTATGGAAACACACTAAGGGAGGTGATGCGATGAAGCTCGATACAATCGGCAAGAATATAAGAAAGTTCCGACTTGCAAGGAAATTACGCCAAGAAGATTTGGCTGAGAAAACAGATTTGACAACAAATTATATTGGTATGGTTGAGCTTGGAGAGAAAATTCCGTCACTCGAAACTTTCATAAAGATAGTAAATGCTTTAGGTGTATCATCGGATATGGTTCTTACAGATGTTCTGGAAACGGGATATGCAGTCAAGAACTCAATGCTGAATGAGAAGCTTAAAAAACTTGTTCCTGAAGATAGAAACAGAATTTATGAAGTCATAGATACACTTGTGAAGCAGTCAAAGCAAATACTTCCATAAAACACAGAAGTTCGTCCTAATCGACGAGCTTTCTTTTTTTGCTTTGAATCACTTTGCTGTTAGGTGTTAGTAAAAAATGACAGCTAATCAATGACGAGTTGCGAATAAACGTCCGTATCTTGAAAAAATAGATTATTTATGGTATGATGTTAATTGAGTAACTGTAACCAGAAGAAGCGGAGAATACAAAGGAGAGTTACAGATGAGAATAAGCTATAATAAACTTCAAAAACTTATGATTGATAATCAGATGAAAAGACAGGATTTAATGCGTGCAGCAGAAATTTCATCATCTGTTGCGACGAAGTTGAATAAGAACGAAACAGTATCTCTCGATGTCCTTATGAGAATTTGTAAAGTGTTCCATTGCGATATTGGAGATGCACCGTATGATTATCAATTAAAGGCGGCTATTCGAAATCAAATGCAGCACGCAAGTTGTGTTTTGATTCTAGCAGGCGTTTATTCAACTTATAGCAAATGGATAAATATTGAGATTCAACTGGCACAAGAGATGGGAAAGAAAATCATTGCGATTGAGCCGTGGGCTTCTGAAAGAACATCACTGGTTGTAAAAAGAGCCGCAAATGACATTGTAAAATGGAATACGGACTCTATTGTAAGAGCAATTAGAGGATATTAAACTGGAAAATGATATTCCCGAACAAACGATTAGGTTGTGAGAAAACCATGGTTGCTAAGGAGAGTTACAATACATATTAGAAATTTGGAAAGGGCAGGCTATGGAAACAAAGCCAAGGATTTTATATCTACAAAAGATTTTACTGGAAAGAACCGATGAAGAAAATCCTCTTTCCACAACACAGTTAATCAATATATTGAATGATGAATACGGAATATCTGCACATAGAACGACGGTCACAAAGGACATTGCAGCACTTCAGGAGTTTGGAATGGACATTGTCACTATCCATTCTACTCAGAGTAAATATTTTGTAGCCAGTCGTAAGTTTGAACTGCCGGAACTGAAACTGTTGATAGATGCAGTAGAGTCATCGAAATTCATTACAAAGAAGAAAAGCGAAACTCTGATTGAGAAGATACATACGATGACCAGTCCGGGACAGGTGGCAAAGCTGAAGCGTAATAACTATGTGGTCAATCGAATTAAGCCAGACAATGAGCAGATATATTACATCATCGACGCTATAAATGACGCCATCAATGCAGGTAAACAGATTTCTTTCCAGTATTACGATTATACTGGATTAAAGAAAAAGGTTCTGAAGAACAAGGGCGAAGTGTATAAGCTCAGTCCGTATAAACTTCTCTGGTGTGGGGACTATTATTATGTTCTCGGATATTCAGAAAAGAAAAGCAAGGTTATCGATTTCAGGGTAGACCGTATTGCTTCCAAGCCGGAGATATTGGATAAAGATATTGTCCCTATGCCTGATGATTTTGATATTGAGAATTACACAAAGGAAGTTTTCTTTATGTTCTCAGGCGAGAAAGTTCTTGTGGATTTACGGTGTGATAACAGTCTGATGAAAACAATGGTAGACCGTTTCGGAGAAGATGTGACAACCCTTGCATATGATATGACGTCTTTCAGAGTACAGACCGAAATATCAGCCAGTCCTACTTTTTTCGGTTGGGTATTTGGCTTCAACGGCAAAGTACAGATACTTGCACCTGAGAGTGTGAAAGAACAATACAGACAGATGATTTCACAAGCCGATGAGGGTATGTAGGAAAGCAAATAATTTGAAAATAAAATCCAAAGGAGCGGTAGCTATGGAGAATAAATTAGAAAAAATCGGTCAAAATAGTTTTATGGATAATTTTGTTAAAACCGATGACATCTTAAAGGATATGTGTGGGATTATCGAGTCCTCACAAAAAGCTGCATATCAGGCTGTCAATACATTGCTCGTGCAGAGAAATTGGTTGATTGGTTACAGAATAGCAGAAGAAGAGTTAGGTGGAGATGAACGTTCGGAGTATGGGCTAGAGGTAATAAAGAAAATTTCTAAAGAACTGACTCAGCGATATGGAAAAGGATATGATAGAAGTAATTTATATCATTGTCTGAAGTTTTATAAAACCTTTCCTGAAATTGTCGACACGGCGTGTAGACAATCCGGCGTTCTGCTTTCGTGGTCGCATTATAGAACATTATTACAGGTCAAAGACCCTGAAGCTCGTGACTGGTATGAGAAAGAAGCCGCAGAACAGACTTGGAGTGTTCGTACTTTGCAGAGGAACATTTCTTCTCAGTATTATTACCGTATGCTGGGGACTCAGAAAAAAGAGCTTGTAGAAAGTGAAATGAAGGAACTGACTGCACCGTATCAGAATGATAAGTTGGAGTTCATCAAAAATCCGGTAGTTGCGGAGTTCTTAGGATTTTCGCAGAATACAGATTTTACAGAGAGTGACCTTGAGAAAAGTATCCTTTCCAATTTGCAGAAATTCTTGATGGAGCTTGGAAAGGGATATGCTTTTGTGGCAAGACAGCAGCATATTCATACGGAGAAGCAGGACTACTATATCGACCTTGTATTCTACAATTACATACTGAAATGCTTTGTCCTTATTGATTTGAAAACAGAGAAGATAACACATCAAGATGTAGGACAGATGGATATGTATATCCGTATGTATGATGAACTGAAACGCAGCGAGGGCGATAACCCAACAATCGGTATTGTCCTTTGTTCCGATACAGATGATGATATTGCCCGTTATTCTGTTATGCACGGCAATGAACAATTATTTGCTTCCAAGTACAAATTATACTTACCGACAAAAGAAGAACTGAAAGCGGAGATTGAAACCCAAAAGGCAATGTTTTATCTTCAGCAGCAGGATAACGAAGAAAAGGAAACAGAATAGAATTTGTGCAGACGGTCTGCACAAATTGCAAAATCTAAGGTCATTGAACAAAAAAGCCTTTATGGGCGGAATTTTTCAATGAAAATATTGAAAGATACCGAGGTGCAGGTATGAGAAGCAAGAGTCCTGAACTTATGGGTGAGATAAAAAAGTATATCGAGAATTATTACCTGCAAAACAGACAATCCCCATCGACTACAAAGATTGCTGAAGCGGTTGGTATTGCCAGAGGTACAGCATATAAATACTTGGTAGAGATGGCTGAGAAGAATATGATTGAATATGACGGGCAGGAGATTCGTACCAATGTGACCCGTAAGTACAGTGGCGAACAGACACAGACACCGATTGTAGGTTCAATTCCTTGTGGCAGTCCTCAGTATGATGAAGAAAATATTGAAGAATATGTATCACTTCCTACTGCTATTTTCGGCAAAGGAGATTTCTTCATATTAAGAGCAAGCGGTCAGTCTATGATTGAAGCAGGGATTGATGAAGGCGACCTTGTGGTTGTTAAAAAGCAGGTGGAAGCCAATGAGGGCGATATAGTAGTTGCCCTTGTGGATAATCAGAATATATTGAAACGTTACTTCCGAGATGATGAGAATAAGAAAATCATTCTCCATCCGGAAAATAAGAAGATGAAAGACATCATTGTAGATGAGTACTGCATTCAGGGTGTGGCTTGTCACATCATCAAAGAACTATAACAGAGGACAGACGAATGAGAACACTTGAAGGAATTCGCTATCTAATCAATTTGGATAGTGCGGAAATACAACAGAACTTTGCCGGAGGAGTTGCACCGCCGGACAAGGTGGAGTCGGAGGTGGACACAACTTGAGTATTTATGTGTCAAGAGCCGAGTTGGAAGAAATCAGCGAAGGCTTGATAACAGCTTATGCTAATAAGTTTAGCAATTGAGTGATTAAATCCATCGACATAGAACATTTCATTACAGAATTTCTTATGTTACGAATTGAATACGCTTCTTTCGCAGAAGATGATGCAGGCAGGATTGGCTTTCTGGCAGATGGAGCAACACCACTGCTGGTACATCAGGACGGAAAAATTATTCACTTTGTTTTCCCGAAAGATACCATCGTACTTGATAAATTTCTTCTTGATGAAAAGGAGCAGGGACGTCGCAGATTTACAATGGCACACGAAGCGTCACATCATATTTTGAGTAAGATGTATGCAATGCCGAGTGAGGGACGCTTTCATGCAGAGTATGACAGTGAGCGTAGTTATTCCAAAGAAGAACTGGCTCAGATGTTTGCGTCTGTTGAGTGGCAGGCAGATACAATGGGAGCTCCGCTTCTTATGCCGAGAAGAATTATTGAAAATGCCTTGGCGAAATATAATCAGTCAAATCCGATAAGAGTTTATGGCGATAATACCATTACTTCAAAGGATAAAGCAGTTATCCGCAGAATGGCAGCTTATATCGGAGTATCTTATACAGCCTTGGTTATCAGATTGAGAGATATGGGACTATTTGAGTATCACAATATCCTTGAGTACATTTCCAATGAGTTAAATCTGGGAGGTGTTTCGCAATGAGGGTACAGACTCAGGTAGCACCTGAAATACAAAAGAGATTGCTTCTGTCAAGAGTAGAAGTAGAAAGTATGAAAGAGCGTGATATTCTCTGCCCGACTTGCGGGTTCAGGATACAAAGAGTTTTTTCAGACGCAACCGGACATTTGAGTGTGAAGTGTCAGAAATGCAAGAATGTCCATATCTTAAATCTCGCTTACTTCCGCAGAATCCGTAGGAACGGATATGGCAGGAATTGCAGGCGATGAAGATTACAAGTAAATATCGAAACGATTTCTAATCGAGTAAGCGGAGATAAGCAATTTATTTGCTAAACTACCAAGCACCGTACGAAGCCGGATAAGTGAAGAATAGAAGTATTCTTTGCTGTCCAGATTCGACGGTGCTTTTTTGTTGCTGTTTTATTCGATTATGCTTCGTGCAGTATTAGGACTTTTCCCTTACTTGGGAAAGGACTTTTATGTTTTATAACGTATGGCAGTGCCAGATAGCTGAGTACCCGTAATCTCCGAATTTTGAAACTTATCAATTTTTCAAAATTCAAAGGAGATTACGGAAATGACAAACAAACTTACATTAACAGAACAAGAAGAATTATTTGCAAAGGATTGTAAACTGATAAATCTTAAATACGAATATAACGGTTATACCGGAGATGAGAAATGGGCGATTATTACGGAATTATCTGTAAAAGAGCTTTGGGAGAAGTGTCCCCTTGTTATAGAAAGATATTCTCCGTTTGTTCATCTTTCCATTGCACAGGGAGAGGTAATTGACGATGCAAACCGAAATGAGGACAAGTATGCAAAGAGAAGCAGTCGCACACTTGACTGCTATGGATATGACGATGAAATGTCCTCACAGTTCCATAAAGAACTTGCCATTATGTTTGACGACCCGTTTGAAAGAGCAGAGGAAGAAAGGCTTGAACTGGAAAGAGAAGAATTGCGTCAGTGTGAAATCGGGAAAGCAAGGATAGCACTTTCAATGTTGCAGCCACTTCAAAGGGAACGCCTTATGAAGAATGTATGCTGCGGTCTGAGTTCCAGAGCGATTGCAAAGCAGGAGGGCGTATATTACAGCTCCGTAGATAAGTCTATTGCAGCGGCAAAGAAAAACTTTATCAAATTTTATGAAAATCTCTGATTTTGGGTGTGCATTTCAGCACCCTTTGTCCAAATGAGTGAAGGGGTTATTTCATTCCGGATACGAATGACACTTTAAAAATTTGATTCTTGTGAGGTTATGTATATGAAAGAAAAAATGATTTGTCGTGGGGATTTATTCTACTATGACTTTGGAGATAACAGTGGTTCAGTACAAAGCGGAGAACGTCCGGTGCTTGTCGTTCAGGCAGACGATTATAACCAGAATGCTCCAACGATTATTGTTGCAGCGGTTACAAGTGTAATCAAGAAAAGATATTTGCCATCGCACATTATTCTTGGCGAGGAGTTTGGACTGAAGAAACCGTCAATGGTTCTTCTGGAGCAGATACGGACAGTCAATAGAGAGGATTTGCGGAATACATAGGTACGGTAGATGACGATAAACTTTTCAGGCAGATAAACGCAACTTTGAAAGAGACTTTTGGACTTTGGGTTTACAAGCCGGAGGGGAAAGAAAATATTCGTTGTCTATGCCCGAAGTGCCTGAATGATTACATCCACAATCCGGACTATATTGTAAGGCGACTTGACCCATTTGCAAAGCAAAAAGACAGATGTGATAAGTGCGATGGGGATGGTTGGGATTATGTTGTTACCGACAGATATTCATCAAAGAAAGAAAAGAGGGGAAGCAATGACAGAAAATAAAATCATTATTCCTATCTGGAAAAAGTCCAATCTTACAGTAGAAGAAGCCGCAGCTTATTGTGGTATTGGCTCAAGAAAATTAAGAGAAATGTCCGACTCGGAGTTTTGCCCTTTTGTTCTTTGGAATGGAAGTAAGCAACTGATTAAAAGAAGAAAACTGGACGAATATCTTGATAATGCGTATTCGATATAGCTGATTTGTAAAATGTGCGATGGGTCGGTTCGCATGATAGGCTCATCGCCATTTTTTAATTATCATAAGGGCAGAAAAAAACAAGGAGGTGCTTCCGTAATGGCAGATACAGAAAAGATTATCCGAAAAAAATATGATGTGCCGATATGGCATAAGTCTAATTTGACGATTGATGAAGCAGTTGAATATTCTGGCATAGGCAGAGAAAGACTGAGAAAACTAACAAGCCAAGAAGAATGCCCATTTGTTCTTCATATAGGAAATCGTCGAATGATTAAGAGGAGGATTTTTGATGAATACATTGAAAAACTTACTTTCCTTGAATGATGATGAACGCTTACTTGCCGAAGTAAGAACATATCAGGAAAAACTCATAAGCAATGCTGAAGAACCGATATGGGAAAGAAAGTGGCTGACAATCGAAGAAGCCGCAGCATATTCTGGTATAGGAAGAACGAAGTTGCGTGAGTTGTCTAATCAAGCAGGTTGTCCCTTTGCAATATGGATAGGCAATAAAATCCATATTGTGAGGGAACGACTGGACAAATATATAGATAAGCAGTTTAGAATTTAGGAGGATACAATGGCGACAAAAAGAAAAGATAAATCAAGGGTTGTTCTGAAAACCGGAGAGGTTCAGAGAAAAGACGGTACTTATCAATTTAGCTGGCAGTACAGCCAGATGAAAAGAAGATTTGTTTACGCAAGAACTTTAGATGACCTGAGAGAAAAAGAAAAGCGTATTCAGAAAGATAAATGTGATGGTATTAAGACCGAAGCACGATATACAACCATTGATGAATTATTTGACCTTTGGGCAAATATGAAAAGAGGGCTGAAGAATAATACCTTTGAAAATTACAAATATATGTACAATACCTTTGTGCGACCAGTGATTGGAAGTAAAAGAATATCAACGCTGAAGAAATCGGATATTAAGAAATATTACAATTATCTTGTTGATGAAAGAAATTTGAAGCCTTCAACGATTGATAATATACATACGGTTCTTCATCAGGTTTTACAGATTGCTGTCGATGATGACTTCATCAGAAATAATCCGTCAGATAATGTGTTGAGAGAATTGAAAAAAGTACATTGTTTTCAGTCGGAAAAGCGTAGAGCGTTGACGAAACTTGAGCAGGAGCTATTTCTGAATTTCATGAAAACCCACCCTGTATATGAACACTGGTATCCGGTCTTTGCAGTAATGATAGGAACTGGACTTCGTGTGGGGGAAGTAACTGGATTGAGATGGTGTGATATTGATATGGAAAGTGGAATGATTGATGTTAATCATACTCTTGTATATTATGACCACAGAACTGAGGGGAGTAAAAGTGGCTGTTATTTCAATGTAAATACAACGAAGACTCCGGCGAGTATGAGG
>DATCYL010000190.1:0-1801 GCA_036570305.1 Lachnospiraceae bacterium | reverse complement strand
TCAATATAGAAGCGATATATAAAAAGAACACTTTTTCTAAGCTCCCGTATTCAGCATTTAACAATCTATGTAAAAGCGAATATTCTTCTTAAAAAAAGTGTTCTTTATATAATTGTTGATATAAATCTCCGGTCGATTAGACTTACACCGTATTTTAACTTAACCAATCAACCAGTCATACAACTCCTGATACTGGTCGGCAGAAGTTTCCCACGAAAAGTCCTTAGCCATGGCCCGTTCTATCAGCTTATTCCACTCTCGCTTTTTATTATAATAGATTTTTTCCGCATAACGAACCATACCCAGCATTTCATGCGCATTATAATTAGCAAAACTAAATCCTGTACCACTATGTTCATACTCATTATAAGGCTCTACCGTATCCTTAAGCCCTCCCGTCTCTCTGACTAAAGGTAAGGTTCCATAACGCAAACTCATAAGCTGACTAAGACCGCAAGGTTCAAAAAGCGATGGCATTAAAAAGACATCACTTGCTGCGTATATTTTATGTGACATGGCCTCTGAATAATAAATATTTGCAGATACCTTATTTGCATACTTCCAATCAAAATGCCGAAACATATTTTCATAACGGGTATCCCCTGTTCCCAGTATAACAATTTGCACTTCATCCTGACAAAGTTCATCCATCATATACTCAATTAAATCAAAACCTTTTTGATCTGTAAGTCTGGATACTATACCTATCATCATTATCTTAGGGTTGACTTCCAAGCCTAATTCTTCCTGCAAAGCAATCTTGTTCTTTACCTTCATACGCCTAAAATTATCTATTGTATACTTCTTTGCAATCATGGGATCTGTTGCCGGATTATACTCATCGTAATCAATCCCATTTACAATCCCTCTAAGGCTATTACTTCTTGCCCTCATAAGGCCCTGCAAATTTTCACCATAAAAGTCCGTTTTAATCTCTTCTGCATAGGTCTTGCTCACTGTCGTAATGGCATCCGCATAGACCAGACCTCCCTTTAGCAGATTAGCATCTTTATTCAGCTCCAGTTTATCCGGCACAAAATAGTAATCAGATAAGCCTGAAATCGACTGAATTGTCTTAATATCCCAAGATCCCTGAAACTTTAAATTATGGATTGTCATCACTGACTTTATACCACGGTAAAAGTCATTTCCAAGAAAAAAATCTTTCATATAAACAGGAATCAATCCGGTCTGCCAGTCATGGCAATGGATAAGATCCGGTCGAAAATCTATGATAGGCAGAGAAGATAAAACCGCCTTTGAAAAATAAATAAACTTCTTTATATCCCACAAAATATCTCCGTAGGGCTTATCACCGGAGAAAAAGTATTCATTATCTATAAAATAATAAATGACTCCCTCATGTTCCATCTCAAATATTCCCACATACTGATCTCCTCCTGGAAAATCCATATAAAAATGTGTTTTATAGACTAATTTTTCCTTGTAATCACTTTTCATACAAGCATACTTAGGCAAAATCACACGCACATCGAAATATCGTTTATCAAAACTTTTGGGCAGAGAACCAACCACATCTGCCAATCCTCCCGTTTTAATAAATGGTACACATTCTGAAGCTGCAAACATTATCTTTTTCATTACTTTTCCTCCCTTGCATCTTACTTAGATAATAAAATCAAAGTTGCTATTTTTCTCTTTTTGCCAGCGAATAATATCCGCTAAAGTAATGCCGTCTACTACCTCATTGATTGCCACATTCAAACGTCTCCACACTTCAGAGGTCGCACATTGGCTAAATCGTTCACAATGCTGCTCTTCCCCCACGCAAGAAACAGGT
>DATCYL010000189.1:0-2150 GCA_036570305.1 Lachnospiraceae bacterium | reverse complement strand
TGCTCACCCTCCTGCTATCTTCTTCCCTCCATACTTCGATAAGTTTTACTTACCCGACAAACATGGTTTTCTTTTTAGAATTGATCGTAATTTTTATCATTTTCTAACTGTGCTAAAAGTTCTTTTGCCTCTTTTACACTGTATCCTTCATGAATCATGTAACGAAGTGCTATAACTAAAGCGGTAACATCTTTATAATCCCAAACGAATCTTCCCATAGTTACTCCGCCAACTCCGCAGTCCATAGCTTCTCTAGTCATTACTAAATAATCATCTAAAGTATTGCATGCATCTCCACCCTGAATTACAATTCTAAAACTTGAAGGCACACAAGCAACAACTTTTGCCATAGACTCGGGATCGCCTGTATAAGTTGTCTTTACAATATCCATTCCCATTTCACAAGCACTTCTTACGCAGTATGCAATGTTTTCCCAAGCAGCTCTCTTATCTACAGGAACGCTCTCTCCCTTAGGATATACATGACCAATCAAAGGCATTCCTTTAAGCATACACTCTTCTGCAAATCTTCCGATAGCTTCAAACTGTTCATCCTGATAATCACCAAGAGTCATAGCTCCCATAGAAACCGCATCAGCGCCCATGCGAATTGCTTCATCGATAGAACCGAAAATGGTATCCTTTGTAGGAGCTACCGGAGAGTAGTTGGAAACTTTCATAAGCATAGATACATCTCCTGCATGGTTCCACATACAATGCTCTGCAATTCCCTTTGTAAGAGTCATAGCATCCGGTCTTCCCACAATAATCTTATCAATAGTATCCTGAATATGATGTAAACCTGTCATAGGCGCAATTCCTCTTGAAATTGCGTGGTCTACTGTAATTGCCATCATCTTATTACTCTTTGGGTTTACCAATCTGCTCATTCTTACCTGTTTTCCTAACATTGCCATAACTTTATTCTCCTTTTCTTTTCCTGTTTTTGTTTTCTTGTTGCCCTTTATGATTGCTCTTATGGTTCAATAAGAACCTTCAATCCCTGACCGCTCTTACAAAGTTCATAAGCGTCTTTAAATGCATCTATTTTAAATACATGTGTTGCAATTTTATCTAAATTGATTTTTTTAGAAATCACCATATCTGCGGCTTCCAGATAATCAGATCTCTTATATGCTGTACTTCCGTTGACTGTCAACTCATTATAATGGATAGTATTCACTTCAATAGTGCATTCTCCTGTACCGGCAAAACCTGCAAAGAGATTAACTCTTCCGCCTTTTTTTGCCAATTTTAAAGTGGAGTTTACCAATGCAGGAACACCGATTGCCATAATGATGACATCCACTCCCATACCATTTGTTCTATCCTTTACAATGTAGTCTAAGTCTTCGCTTGTCGGGTCTACTACTCTGTCCGCTCCAAGCTCTAAGGCTACATTTCTTCTCATTTCATTAGGCTCACTTACAATCACCTGCTTCGCTCCGGCGATTTTGGCTAATTGCATATGCATAAGTCCGATAGGACCTGCTCCTACGATTAATACAGTGTCATTAAAACCAACCTGCGCATTTTTCATACCTCGAATACAACAAGCCAAGGGCTCTATTAAAGCTCCGGAAGTAAATGACACGTGCTCCGGAAGTTTTACTACATTTCCACTTTCGATTGCAATTTGAGGAATCAAGATATATTCTTCAAAGCCACCGTCAAATTCATATCCTACCGCTTTTCTGTTCATGCAGGCATTTTCTCTTCCCGCAAGACAAGCCGGACAAGATCCACAAGGAATTACGTTAGCAATAGCCACTTTTTCTCCCACTTCATAGCCTTTTACATTTTTACCAACTTCTGCAACCACACCACACATTTCGTGACCAACCACGGATGGATAGCGCACACCTTTGGTTTTTGAACCATTTAAAATTCTCATATCAGTTCCACAGATTGCCGCTTTTTTCATCTCTAAAAGTAAATCATTGTCACCGATTTGAGGTTTCGGAATTTCTTTAGCAACAAAATCATTTGGTCCATTTAACACAACTGCTCGCATCATTCATTCCCTCTTTCTTTTTTATTTCAAAAACAAGATAACATTTTTGAAATATATTTTCAAGTATTTATTTTATTTTTAGTAATTTATTTTCAAAATCAACCTATTTTTTTGTGCATTTTTCCCTATTTTTTCT
>DATCYL010000188.1:0-3963 GCA_036570305.1 Lachnospiraceae bacterium | reverse complement strand
ATCATCTTTATTAAGATACCATCCCACCTTCAACTCCCTTTCTTCTCCTTTTAGCAAATTCAAATGATAAAATTGACTCTCTTCCCTTTCCTTTGCCCCTTCTACATAAGCAGGCGTAGCTGAAAAACAGACTCCCTCCTCTTTTTTATCATATACCAGATATAATCCGCCAATCGAAAAATCTTCATGATTTATATTTTTTACTTTCATAGTCACTACCAAGATAGAGGAATTTAGAAGTTCTTCTTTCTTCACACTGCTCACTTCTTTTCCTACACAATAATCTAAAGAATCAACAAGATCCTCATCATCCAATCCGGACTCCCTAAAAGATGGCATAAGATTCACCTCTTTTATTTGATACTCTGCAACCGCTTTAGATTGATTCCCCTCTCTACTATATTCTGTAAATTGTTCTTTCTCTTTTATAATATTATCCGCATGGATATACTCTTTATTCTCCACCACCTCTATGACTTCTTCCGAGCTCTTTGCTTTATCTTCATATCTGCCGTCAATTCTCCCCAAAATCTCCCCCTTACAGGCAACTAAAAGTAAGGAAGAAAAGAAAATAAGCAGACAATTTAAGCGCTTATATTTCGTAATCAAGATTTCTCCTCCTATCCTATAAAAGCAGGGAAAATATCCCTGCTTTTATAAATTATTTTCTAATTTGCAGCATTATAACTGCCGGCACAATCCGGACTCCATACTCCTCTAGCAGTTCCGGAAACCCCTTGTGTAGCCGCACTAATATTTAAGTAACAAGAACTATAGCCTTTCTCCTTTCATGGTTCATTTGCACGTTCTTTTTATGTCTATATCATAAATATATATACTTCTAGCGTCAATATATTGACTCACTCTTTAAGAAAATATTAATTTAAATCTGTCTTTATATGTGTTTTTTATTTATTATTATTTTATTTTGAATCTTCTTCATTCAAAAAAGGACAAGCGAATCACTTGTCCTTTTTATGAATTTTCTAATCATTTTTTATTAACTTATGATAGACCTTTCTCATTCTTTCAAAGGCTTCTTCCAAAGTCTTTCTGGGACTGGCAATATTTACTCTTATATAGCCATCCCCCTCTTTTCCAAAGGTGTTTCCCATATAGACTGCCACCCTTGCTTCTTTGATAAACCACTTTTCTAAGTCTTTATCACTAGCACCAATCCCTTTACAATCCATCCAAAGCAGGTAGGTTGCCTCCCGATTCAAAATACGAATCTCCGGAAAATATTTTTTAAAATATTTTCTGGTAAAGGCATCGTTTGCATCAATATACTTTAACATCTCCTCATACCAGTCATCACACTTTGTATATCCGGCTACGACTGCAGCAAGCGCAAAAATCGTAGGATTATGTATGCCCAGCCTATCTATTTCCAGACAAATTTTTTGCCTTATTTCTTTATTTTCCACAATAAGGTAGGAAACAATCACACCGGGAACATTAAAAGTCTTGGTAAGAGAATTTGCTAAAATTATTCTTTCTCTTATTTCCTTACTAAGATTTAAAACAGAAGTAAATACAACTCCTTTTGCCAAAATATCTGAATGAATTTCATCCACAAACAAAAACAAATCATGTTTTAAACAAAATTCTCCAATTCTTTCCAATTCTTCTTTAGACCATACACGTCCTACAGGATTATGAGGACTGCATAAAATAAACATTTTTGTTTTTGGGCTTATAAGTTCTTCCATTTCCTTAAAATTTATTTGATACTTTTCATTTTCAAAAATAAGAGGACTGTTTATCGCTTGTCTACCATTTTTCGTAATTGCATTATGAAGCGGTCCATATGCCGGTGTATTAATGATGACTTCATCACCAACTTCCGTCAAACTTTCAATAGCAAGCGCTGAGGACATATTGATTCTGGGACAAAATACAATATCCTCTCTTGCCACCTCCACTTCATGTTGTTTTTTTAACCATCTTTGTATGGCTAAATAAAAGCTATCCGTTAAATCTGTATATCCAAAAACGCCATTCTCTATAATTTGACTGAATACATCAATTATGGCTTGTGGAGAGCGAAAATCCATGTCTGCGACGCCCAAATGAATTAAATCCTTTTCTCCATATTTTGCATCCATAGTATCCCAACGGGCACAACTCGTATTTCTTCGATTTATCACCCTATCAAAATTAATTTTATTTTCCTTCATTACTTTCCTCTATCTCATTTAATCTCATATATTCTTCATAATATTCACTATCTTTTGTTATTTTTTTAATACCTATACCTGTATATCCCCATAACAAAGCAAATAAGACTCCTGTATAACAAATAATTGCCCATGGAAGATAAGCAAGCGTAGCAACGCCTAAAGTTTTTGCCATGTAGGCTCCTGCCGCTGTCCAAGGAGTAATCGGCTCGACTACCGTGGCGGCATCTTCTAACGTTCTTGAAAGATTTCTAGGCTCTAATCCTCTCTTTAAATAAGTATCTTTAAACATTTCTCCCGGAAGCAAAATCGATAACTGACCATTGGAAGTTACAAAAACTGCCGTAATACAAGAAATAATCGTGGAGGCAATTAATCCCCCGTTTGTCTTTACATGTTTTGTAAGCTTACCAAGGACTATATCAAGAGAACCTGTAACAGCAAGTGTTCCTGCAAAACCATAGGCACAAAAAGCAATAAGTACCGTAGTGAGCATAGAAATCATTCCACCGCGTTCCATAAGTCTTGCTATATCCGGTATTAAACCTTCTGTAGAAAATCCTGCCACATGAATCATATCCAACTTAAATCCGCCGATTGCGGCATTAAAACAATCCTGCAAAGTAAAATTTTGAAATATCACAGCATTTAACATAGCCACAGCACTGGAAAGTAACATAATTGGAATCGTAGGCTTTCTTCTTATAGAACCATAGAGAACAATAATTGGTGGCAAGAGTACCAATGGATGAAAATTAAAAATCATTTCCAGCGTTTCCAATATGGTCGTAACTTTTTCGGGAGTTTGCACTAGAGTGACTTCCTCTTTTAAAGAAAAACCAATAATAGTATAAACTACACAGCAAATAAAAAATCCCGGTCCTGTTGTCCAAAACATATGTTGTATATGGTCATATAATTTTCCACCTGCCGCAATGGGAGCTAAATTTGTTGTATCCGACAAGGGTGACATTTTATCACCAAAATATGCCCCTGATACAACCGCACCTGCAACAATAGGTAATGGAGCATCCATCCCCACAGCAACTCCCATAAGTGCCACTCCTATTGTCCCTGCCGAACCCCAGGATGTTCCTGTACATACAGACACAAAGGCTGTAACCAAAAAGGAAGTTACTACTAAAAATTGAGGACTGATTATTTTCAGACCGAAATCAACCATCATAGGAATTGTTCCCCCAATCATCCATGACCCGATCATAAATCCCACAATAATTAAAATAAAAATCGCCGGCATAGTCTTGCTTAATTTTTCTACAATAGACCCCATAATATCATCCCAACTATAGCCTAAGTAGAGCGCAATCAATCCTGCAAAAGCAGCAGAAACCAGCATCAAAACTTCCGGACTAAGCCCCATTACGGCATAACCGACTCCCAAAAGCAATACCATGGCTACAATAGGAAGTATTGCCAATGTAAATGTTATTTCTCTTTTTTCTCTTTTTTTCTTTCCCATACCTTTCTCCTTCATAATTTTATATTTTCGCTCCCTTAACTATTATATTTTTATAGTATCACTAAACTTTTTTTTAGTAAATAAAATTTATTTTATTCATCGTTTTGCAATAGTCATTCACTTTCCCTTATTGCAAACTGCACAAATGAATTTTATAATACTTCTATATCGGGGATAAGGAGTAGGACTATGGAAAATAACTATATCGTACTAAGTGAAACAGAAAAATCTATTTTGAATTCTTATAGATTGCTTGTATCAAGTTTAGGAAACTATCTTGGAGAAGGTTATGAAATTATACTT
>DATCYL010000187.1:0-1665 GCA_036570305.1 Lachnospiraceae bacterium | reverse complement strand
TGGAAAGAAGTTTTGAAGCACCTGAAGCTTTCAGCTCAAGAAGTTCCATAACCGCACTTCTTCCAAACACCTCATCAAAGCCAAACTTCTCAAAAAGTTTATGGATATGAATCGTCGTTTTTACCGAGAAATCACTACTTTTTTCGGAAAGTACACTTTCAATATCCACTTTTCTGTCTTGAATGTCCACTTTTTCATTTTCAATATCCACTTTTTCTTCATTCAAAAGTCCACTTATATGAAGATTTCGATTATGAAGCTCATTTTTCTCGTTCAAAAGCAGATTTCTGAGAAATACTTCCAGATACTCTGTTGTTTCGTGAATGCCTTTTTGCAGGTTCATATAATTTGCACGGACAAGTGTATTTCTAAAATACCACGCATTTTCCGCAAAAATATCATTGGTTGCAGAGAACCCAAGTGTCCTCAAATATTTGATGAAGAACACTGCCGTTGTTCTTGTATTGCCTTCTCCGAAAATATGGATTTGCCATAGCCTTGAAATGAATACCGCCAGATGATGAATAATCTCGTCCATTGAAAGCCCTTTATAACTAAAATCCTTCTCCTGCGAAAAATCATATTCAAGTGTGGCTCTCAGTTCTGAAGCACTACCGTACATAACAGTTGCCCCATCAAGCACCCATTCTTTCTTTGTGATGTTATAATCTCTAATCTTTCCAGCGTGTTTATAAATACCCTGAAAGAGTTTACGGTGGATAGCAATATACTCGTTTGGCGAAAACGAAAACGCCGTTTCAGAAAGAATTTCAGCAATACGGGAAGAAACCTTATCTGCTTCTTCGGTACGTTCGTCATCAGATAAATGGATAGGTCTTTCCTCATAATAACTGTCGATAAGGGTCTGTGCTTCTTTCATCGTGATTTTGCCTTCAATATTCTGAATGGCAGTATCGATCAAATATTTAGATGGTTTGAGTCCGTCCACCGCCTGAAGTCCGATTGCCGTACTCCAAGCATAACCTTTGTGAGCTTTATCCGGTTCAGACTCCCTCAAATATTCCTTAAACGGGTCTTTTTCCATATCCACTACCTCGCTTCATAGTCTTATACTTCAATCTTACCTAATTTGTGCAGACCGTCTGCACAATTTCAAATCTGCACTATTCGCTTTCCTGCATATCCTCATCGGCTTGTGCAATCATCTGTCTGTACTGTTCTTTTACACTTTCCGGTGCAAGTATCTGTACCTTTCCATTAAAGCCAAACACCCAACCGAAAAAAGTCGGACTGGCTGATACTTCGGTCTGTACCCTGAAAGAAGTCATATCATACGCAAGGGTTGTCACATCTTCTCCGAAGCGGTCAACCATTGTTTTCATCAGACTGTTATCACACCGTAAATCTACAAGGACTTTCTCGCCTGAGAACATAAAGAATACTTCCTTTGTGTAATTCTCAATATCAAAATCATCCGGCATAGGAATAATATATTTATCCAATATCTCCGGCTTGGAAGCAATACGGTCTACCCTGAAATTGATAACCTTGCTTTTCTTCTCAGAGTATCCGAGAACATAATAATAGTCCCCACACCAGAGAAGTTTATACGGGCTAAGTTTATAAATCTCGCCCTTATTCTTCAGAACCTTTTTCTTTAATCCAGTATAATCGTAATACTGGAAAGAAATCTGCTTGCCTGCA
>DATCYL010000186.1:0-12250 GCA_036570305.1 Lachnospiraceae bacterium | reverse complement strand
TAAATCATTATATTTACTTATAAATAAAATACTCTGTTTTCTTTTCTAGGTGCAGCTTTTACTTCTTCTGTATCTGCATACCCCAAAACACAAAAGCCTACGCCGCTATATTCTCCCTCAATGCCCATTTCTTTTAACATAACCTTTCCTTCTTCACTTTCAAAAGTTTCTTTGGCACGGTTAATCCAACAACTTCCCAGCCCCAGTGCATGCGCTGCCAACATTAAGTTTCCCATAGACAAGCTACCGTCTCTTTCGCCATTTGCCCAATCTGACGGAACCAAAACCAAGATTGCTGCCGGTGCTCCAAAGAAAGGATCAAATCCCTCTTTCCACCCCCCAATCTCACAGTTTTTCTTTGATAAACGCTTTAACCACACTTCATCCGTAATTGCAACCAGAATAGGAGACTGACTTCCCTTGGCACTTGCCGCATACAGCCCAGCCTCAATTACCTTATCCAGTATTTCTTTAGAAACCTTATCTGCCTTATACTTGCGAATACTTCTTCTTTCTTTCATTGCATTTAGCACTTCCTGCATGATTTTCCCTCCCTGTCTGTTGTCTTGATATTAAATTTTTATTATCCTTGTACTTCTTCTAACATCTGTTGCGGATTAGTCGCTGCTTTCACCTTATCATCTGCTTTGATAATAACTCCATCTTCATCAATTAAATACGTTGTTCTAACGATTCCCATATAAGTCTTTCCGTAATTTTTCTTTTCTTTCCAAACGTCGTAAGCCATAATGGCCTGCAAATCCACATCTGAAAGCAAAGGAAAGGGAAGCCCGTATTTCGTTTCAAAATTTTTATGGGATTTTACACTGTCTTTACTGACACCCAAAATTTCTACCCCTTTTTCCTGAAACTGAGGATATAAATCACCAAATCCGCAAGCCTGTTTACTGCACCCCGGTGTATTATCCTTGGGATAAAAATACAAAATAAGTCTTTTCCCCTTATATTCCTCTAATGTATGAATTTTACCATCCTGATCCGGCAAAGAAAACGCCGGTGCCTTTGTTCCCACTTCTAACATAGAATGCCTCCTTAAGCTTTCACTAAACCTTATCGATTTTATTATACAAATCGCCTCTTTTTCTGTCAAACATAGACCTTTTGATTTTTTGTTGCAAATACAACATACTTTTCTTTGTAGTTAGTTTATAGTAACTTTATTATGAATGAAAGGAGTATCTTAATGAATACCTATTTTTCTCTTAATGATACTATTTATGATATTGTAACAAGACATCCCAAAGCAAAGGATTTTCTTATTAGCAACGGATTTGAGCCCTTAAAGAATCCTCTGGCATTTAAAACTATGGCAAAAAAAGTTTCCTTAAAGACTGCACTTTCCCTCCAAAAAAAGAATCCTAAGCTTTTTGAAGAAAGACTCCTTACCTTTTTAGAGGGGGAATATAACACAATAGATACAGATTTATCGAAAAAAAAGGAGGCAAGAGGAGATATACATATAGAAGGTGTACTTCCTTGTCCTATTAGACTTCCTCTTATGGAAAATTTCACCACATGGTTGGAACAAAAACAAAAAGAAGTAAACTATACTATCAGTTATAACTTAAAATCCGCCAATCTGGGACTGGATGATCTCATAGAAAAGGTAAAAAGTAAAAATCCCGACTTACTTCCTGATCTTTTAATTTCTGCCGGTTATGAACTGTTTTTTGACAAGGAACTTATGGGACAGTATTTAAAAGATGACTTATTTAAGGCACCTAAAACAAACTTTAATTCTGATTTTGCCAATGAAAAAATTGATCTTAGGGATCCACTCAATAAATATCTCATTATCGGTGTAGTGCCTGCTGTATTTATTGTCAATAAAAAGGCTTTGGGAAACCGAAGTATTCCAAAGACCTGGGATGACTTGCTAAGTGAAGATTTTTCTGACTCTGTGGCTATTCCTATGGGGGATTTGGATATGTTTAATGCTTTAATCATTAGCCTATATGCACGTTACGGTCTTTGCGGTATCAAACGTCTGGCGCGTTCTTATAAAAAGAGCTTACACCCTGCACAGATGGTAAAAAACAAAGGATCTGCTCCTTCGCTGCCGGCAGTATCTATTACCCCTTACTTTTTTTCACAGATGGTAAACTCCGACGACCAGGCAGTTATCTGGCCACAGGATGGAGCCATTATCAGTCCTATTTTTATGATGTCAAAAAGCAGTCAAAAAGAAAGGGTAACTCCCCTTGTTGATTACTTCATTTCAAAAGAAGTAGGAGAAATTTTCTCTTCTAACGGGAAATTTCCATCTACCAATCCTCATGTAGATAATCATTTAGATAAGGACTATAAGTTTCAATGGATTGGATGGGATTTTATTCATAATACGGATATTGGTGCTCTTTTAAAAGAACTGGAATCTTTATTTAACGAAGAAATTGGTTTGTCTAAAAGTTAAAAAACTACGGAAAGGAAATATTTATGAACTTAGTTGTATTCTCAGGTCCTCCCTCTTCAGGGAAAACAAGCGTTATATTAAAAACCATTGATGCTCTACAAAGCCAAGGTCTTAAAGTTGCTGTCGTAAAGTTTGACTGCCTTTACACTGACGATGATACCCTTTATAAAAAAGCGAATATACCTGTAAAAAAAGGATTATCCGGAGGGCTATGCCCCGATCATTTCTTCGTCTCTAATATAGAAGAAGTCGTAAAATGGGGGAAAAGTCAAGGTGCCGACCTTTTAATTACGGAATCTGCCGGTCTTTGTAATCGCTGCTCTCCCTACATAGCAGAAATTAAAGGAATTTGTGTTATCGATAATCTATCCGGAATCAATACCCCCAAAAAAATCGGTCCTATGTTAAAATCTGCTGATATTGTAGTTATTACAAAAGGGGATATTGTATCTCAGGCAGAAAGAGAGGTTTTCGCCTCCAAAGTAAATTCAGTAAATCCCACTGCCATTACCATGCATGTAAACGGACTTACAGGACAAGGAACCTATGAGCTTTCCACCCTGCTATTTGACGAGAAAAAATCTCTCGATACAGCAAAAGGAATGAAACTTAGATTTCCTATGCCTTCTGCATTATGCTCTTATTGTCTGGGGGAAACACGCATTGGGGAACAATACCAGATGGGAAATGTAAGAAAAATGATTTTGGAGGAAAAACAGTCATGAAAGAAATAGAATCTTTATCTCTAGCTCAACTTATAGAAAAGTACCCCTTTGTCGCCACTTATTTTGAAGATAATAAATTAGATATTCAAGGCTTTGAAAACCTTACCTTTGCCTCTTACTTATCTACTTTTTCTGAAGAAGATGCCGAAAATCAGGCACTGGATTTCAATAAACTTTTCATTGATTTGGACGCCTATATAGAACAGATGAAATCTTTTTTAGGAATTAAAGACAATGAAGGAATTGAAATGCTTACCCTCCTTCCCGGTCAGGATAAATCCGGAAATAGGGAGGGATTTGACAGATTGGATATAAAAAAATCGGAAATGATTGCTATTGTAGGACCTACCGGTTCCGGAAAATCCAGATTACTTGCTGATATCGAATGGACTGCACATGGAGATACTCCTACTAAGAGAAGTATTCTTATTAACGGTGAATTTCCCGATAAAAAATGGCGTTTTTCTTCCAACAATAAACTTGTGGCACAGCTTTCACAAAATATGAATTTCGTCATGGATTTATCTGTAAGAGACTTCCTCTTGCTTCACGCACAAAGTCGCATGATTGAAAACATCGAGGAAACCATAGCAAGTATTATCGAAAAAGCCAATGATTTAGCAGGTGAAAAATTCAACCTTGACACCCCTATTACCGCACTTAGCGGAGGGCAATCCCGAGCACTTATGATTGCCGATACTGCCATACTTTCTTCCTCGCCTATTGTACTTATCGACGAAATAGAAAATGCCGGTATCGACCGCAAAAAAGCTTTGTCACTTTTAGTTTCCTCTGACAAAATCGTTCTTATGGCTACACATGATCCTACTTTGGCTTTACTAGCCGACCGGCGAATTGTCATAAAAAATGGAGGGATTTCTAAAATCTTAGAAACCACCCCAAAGGAAAAAGAAAAACTCCTTAAATTAGAGGAAATGGATAAAATTCTTCAAAACATGCGACAAGCACTCAGAAATGGGCAAAGTATCGAAAACTAAGCAAATATCGTCTGTACCAAAAACATATAAAATATGGTTCCCCCCGCAATTGATAAAAGCATCTGCCTTTTCCAAATGTGCAAACCCATGGTCACTGCGATTCCTATAAATTCCGGAAGTCCATAAGGAAATTTTCCTATTTTGACACTTTTTATACTGTAAATTACTAAAAGCCCAAACACTGCCGCCGGAAGTACTTTTCCCAGATATTGAATATATCTGGGCCTTTTTTTATTCGCAGGAAAAAGAAAAAACGGGAGAAATCTGGTTAACATAGTAGCTAGCGCAACCATTGCAATAGTAATCATTTCTTGTCTAAGCGTCATATTCTCCCACCTCCGTCTATTTTTTCTCTTCCTAAAGTTAAAATCACTAAAATCCCAAGCATAGCCGGAATAATAAAATTATCTGCCTTAAAAACAGACAAACTTATTACCGAAATCATTATCCCCAAAATTGATGGCAAGTGATTTTTTTCCTTTGTCCACTGCTCCATAAAAATAACAACAAACATAGCTGTCATAACAAATTCCAGCCCCTTGGTACTAAACTTAATCAAAGAACCAAAAATTCCACCCAGTGTAGAACCGGTAAACCAATACATATAGTTTAAAAAGGTAACCCAAAAGAAAAACCACCCTCTATCTACATTCTCAGGAATTTTTGCCGTATAGTTAATAGAAAAACTTTCATCACACATACCGAAAATTAAATAATAAGTTTTCTTTCCTAAATTTCTATATTTATCCAACATTGACACCCCATAAAAAAGATGTCTTGCATTTACCATAAGTGCCACGGCAAATGCCTGCATAGGGTCAAAGGCTCCTAACAATAGTTCCACTGTAATGAATTCCACAGAACCGCCAAAAATAACCAGACTCATTATCATAGGATACAAAAAATTAAACCCTGATACATTCATATAAACGCCGTAAGTCAAGCCAAGAAACCAAAAGCCTGCAAATATAGGAATTGTATGTGGAAATGCTGCTTTTAATGCTTTTATTTTCATAAATCCTCTCAAATCCTGCCTATCTTATAAGTCTTTTTTCAATCTCTGTATAAAATCAATATTTGCCGGCAACCATTCTACCTCATCTATCCTTTCTTTATTTAACCACTTCGCGTCCAAATGTTCCAAAAGACTTATCTTCTCTCCCGGGCAAAGGTTTGCCCAAAAACAATCCAAAGTCACCCGAAAATCCGGATAATCGTAATCAAAACTCTCAATAAGATCACCCACCTGAATGTTAGCTGCCAATTCTTCCCTTATCTCCCTTACCAGAGCCTCCTTAGGTGTCTCTCCCTCCTCTACTTTTCCTCCGGGAAACTCCCATCCCCCTTTAAGCTCCCCATAACCTCTCTGGGTCGCCAATATAAAATCTCCATCTTGGATAACTGCTACTGCCACATGAATTTTTTTCATTTTTCTCCTCTTTTCTTATATAAGCATCTCTAAAGTTATCATTTTTCTTACACTACAAACGTGTATCTAAAAAAGCCTACCTTAGAGAAACATTCTAAGGCAAGCCTATTTTTAAAATTTTCGTGGTCTATGATTTTCATCCAAAGCAACATAAATAAATTTTGCTTTTGCAACTAAACTTTTTTCATTCCCAAAACAGTCCATCCAGACCTCAACCAGCACTTCCATTGATGTTGTTCCTACTTTTACAACATCTCCTTCTATATCCAAAAAAGTGCCGCCTCTAATTGGCGATAAAAACTCCATCTTTTCTATGGCTACAGTTGCTGCATCACCTTTCGAGAAACGTGCTGCCACAATCCCCGCCAACTCATCCATCCAATCTAACAGCTTCCCTCCATACAAGGTTCCTCTTGCATTTAAATCCTTTGGAAAAACTGCTTTTGAAATAACTAATTTAGACATACTCTTAATCCTTATCATTTTTTTCATTTTAATTCAAAAACAAATTTTTTTCAAGCTTGGGTACAATATCTTCTGTATCGGATGTATCATAAATCCCACCAATAAAGCACACAAAACAGTCCCCTCTCGAATGCCCTCTACTCTCCCTAAAAAGAGAACTGACAAAACGCCTCCGATAAAAACCACAAAACAATCCATCAATATCTTAACAGTATGGAACTTTTTCTTAGGAAGTAGTTTATCAGCTACTGCTTTAACCAAACCTTCCATTGGCATACTAACCAATTCTACTCCCAGATATAAAACCACTCCTATAGCCACACATACTATACTTAATGATAAAAGCAAAAGCCGTCCTCCATAGCCAGGAATAACGAAATCACCTACAACCTTTTTTGCAAAATCTACAAAATAACCGAAAACCCCTGAAAACACTACTTGTAACAATAGCTTGATATGAAAATCTTTTTTCAAAATAATATATTGTAAGAAAATATATAAAATAAAAATACCTATAACACAAAATCCCATACCTAGTTTTAAAATCTCACTAATTATATAAGGTAGCGAATTTACCGGAGATACGCCTAAATTAGAATTTATAGAAAATGCTACTCCGAAAGATAAGCAAAGCAATCCCAAGCTATAAATAACTATCCTAGCCAGCATTTTCTTTACTCCTGCTAAAGATATCCGCGCTTTATTCATAGGCAAATCCATCCCAGATAGGCTGTCCACTGTATTCTTTTACCTTTTCTTCTTCCGAAAGAACACGAATAGCACCTGATGCTAAGGCTTCCATTTCAAATTCACCTGGTAAAACTGTGATCGGTGCCAAAAAAGTCAGCATTTTAGTCAATTTTTCTACTACATATTTATCATTGGCAATACCACCCGTAAATATAATCCCATCAATTTCTCCTTGTAAAACAGCGGCCATCGCACCCGCTTCTTTTCCTATTTGATAAATCATACTATCATAAACTAATTTAGCATAACTATCTCCTTCCTCTAGCCTTTTTTGGACTTCTCTTGCATCTGAGGTTCCCAAATGATCCACAAATCCTCCAGTTTTTGTAATTTTATCATTCATTTCTTTTTCTGTATACTTACCGGAATAACACATTTTTACTACACTTCTTACAGGTACTTGTCCACATCTTGTAGGTGCCATAGGTCCATCTCCATTTGCTATATCATTGGAGTCTATCATTTTTCCCCTTCTATGAGCAGTTACTGAAATTCCTCCTCCTATATGACAAATAATCAAATTGATATCCTCATAGCTTTTTCCATTTTCTTTGGCAAAGCGAATAGCAATTTCTTTCTGATTCAATGCATGAATACGACTTTCTCTATAAACCCCCTTTAGACCCGTAACACGAGCCAGATCTGTAAACTCATCTACATCCGGTGGATTTACTACAAACACCTCGCCTCCAAACTCTTTACCAAAAGCATAGGCCAACTGTGCTCCCAAAATAGCTGGATGTTTAATTGTAAAACCTACTTTTGCATGCTCCAGTAATTTTGTTCCCACACGATACACACCGCCTTCAATATTCACAAGTCCACCACCTCGTGCCGAAAAGGCATCTACACCGGTCAGCGAAACCCCTGCATTCTTTAATTCCTTTAAAATAGTATCTTTTCTATAATCAAATTGATCATTAATTTCTTTAAATTCTCTTAATTTTTCTGCATCATGACTTACATTGCTTGAAAAAATAACTGTATCTCCTTCAAACATAGCAATTTTCGTCGATGTTGATCCCGGATTAATTGTAAAAATTTTGTATTTTTTCATTCTTTCTTACCCCTATCATTGATGTATTTAATATATAACAACTAGCTCTAATCCATACGTCATTACTTGTCCCAATACTTTTCTCCTAATTTGCCCATACTATTGTAAAAGGCACGGAAAACAGATTCTGCCACCGTGCCATAAATAACAAAACTAACTATTAATGGAAAAATGGATATAAAAGACCAATCCAAATAACCATTAAAGCTCCTGCAATTCTTGTAGATATAGATGCAAAAGCCAATAAATTCATGCGGTTTGCTGCACTAAGTACCGCCAAATCTCCGGATCCTCCGATGTTACAACAACAAAGTCCGGCTGTTACTCCTGCTTCATAAGCCCATAGTCCAAAGATTTTTCCAAAAAGCATCGCTCCAATTAAAGCTCCAAACACAGCCATTACGATAACAATAAAGGCTCCTGGTGTGAAGTATTCTGCAAGAGTTGTAAACTTCAAAGAATTAATACCAATACCGGCAATTAACATAGGTAGAAGTGCCTTCAAAGCAAAATTCATAGCATATACCGTATTATCTTCTATTACTTTTGGTAATAATCCAGTTGTTTTAACAATAATTGCAATAATAATCGTCCATGCCAATCCCGGAATCACACTAAATCCCGGAAGACTTCCCAAAATATTTCCCAATAAATAAAACCCAAAACTCATAAAAATACCGGAACCTAAGGCTACATAATCTGCCGATGTCGCTTGTCTTTTCTCACCTTCAGTTTTCATAGTTGCATTTTTATTAGCAAGAATGTCCCCATTTCCATTAAGACCTTTAATGTTCTTTGTAATAGCTCCCCCCACTGCCGCAAATAAAACTGCCAATACATTAGCAATTGATGCGTAACACAAAAACTTTCCTGCCATCCCTGACATATCAGAACCGGATAAATCACTATATAACTTAGGTAGAGTAGTAATAGCACCTCCTGAACCTCCGGACATACAAGGTGCCGCTATTTCAAATAATGCATTTGCAGCTCCATATTTTGTAATAATACCTGCTAAAATTGCAAAACCAATCGCAAAAACCTGGCTACCCAAAATAGTCGGCATATATCTTGCAGTCGCTCCTAACAAAATCTTTCTGTCCATAATCAATATAGAGCCAACCAAAAGCATAGCTATATAAGCATCTTGAAAACCACCTGACATGAGAACCTTTGTCCCATTTACCAAATTCTCCGGTACCCATCCCAGAAAATTCATAAAAGAAGCTCCCAAAAGAGGTAATAGGCAGGCTCCTCCTAAATAATTATTCACAATAGGAATCGTGTTGCCCAACCAAAAGAAAATGCCTCCAATTGCCATTAAATATGCAATCGTTGCAACAAAACTTGTTGCCATATAAGTTACATTATCATCTGCATAGATTTTTACTGTTGGTAAAAATCCTAAGTAAGTTGTTGCCAAAACCACAATAAAAAAAGGAATAAAATATTTTGCTTCCAACCCACAAACCTTAAAATTAATTTTATTGTTCATAATTTCCCTCCGAAACTTTTCTTTTTCATTTATTTTGTTTTTCCTACTAAAGCAGACATTACAATAGACATAAATTTATCCTCCACAGGTGATGACCTTGATGTGATAATAAGCGGTACCTGTGCTCCGAAAATAACCCCACAGGTTTTTGCTCCCCCTGTAAATGATAAGCTTTTAATGAGTATATTTCCCGCTGTAATATTAGGTACTACCACTATATCGGCATCAGCGGCTACAGGGCTTTGGTAGCCTTTAATTTTCCAGGCTTCTTGATCCATCGCCAAATCATAGGAAATTGGCCCCTCTACTATACATCCTAAGATATCACCCTTTTGATTCATCTCCTTTAATTGTTCTGCTTCTACAGTTTCAGACATTTTTGCATTTACCTTTTCCACTGCCGCCAATACTGCAACTTTCGGATTCTCTACACCTAATGCACGAAATGCTGTAGCAGCATTTTCAATAGCATCCTTTTTTTGCTTTACATCGGGATAGGTTAAGAGTCCTACATCCGTAATGCCAAAAATTTTATGATAATACGGTGAATCAATAAATCCCACCAAAGACATTGTTTCACTTTTTCTAATACCGGTTTCTTTATTAACCATAACCTTCATCAGAGAGCCGGTTTCTATCTTCCCTTTCATGATACAATCCAATTTTCCTGCTTTCACAAGTTCTGCTATTTTTACAGCAGCTTCTATGGCATCATTTTCCGGTATGATTTCTGCTAATTCCGAATTAAAGTCAAATTTTTTCAAAAGCTTTTTAATTTCTTTTTCATCTCCCACTAAAACAGGTTCTATCATACCTTCCTTAGCGGCCATAACAACTGCATCCAAAGTATGTTCATCATGAGCAGCTACTACACCTAAGCGTTTTTTTACAGGAGATTTTTTAAGCATTTCTTTTACGTCTTCAAATGATTTTAGCATGCCTAATTCCCCTTTCTTGGATCAGTTACTACACCTGCAATGGCTGTTGCCGCTGCAACTGTCGGACTACAAAGATAACTTAAGGTCTTCTTCGTTCCTTGACGTCCTATAAAATTACGGTTTGCTGTTGATAAAATTCGTTCATCATCACTCATCAATCCATAAGGCATGCCACAACATAGTCCACAACAAGGATGTGAAATTACCGCTCCTGCCTCAATGAAAGTCTCAATATATCCTCGTTCTATACATTGCTTAAATATTGTATTGCTAGCCGGCACAACAATAAACCTTAATCCTTCAGCTACCTTTTTCCCCCGCACTATATCCGCTGCCACTTTCATATCTTCAATACTTCCATTGGTACAGCTTCCCAGATAAACTTCATCAATTTTAGTTCCGATGATCTCCTCAATTGGATGTACATTGTCTACTCCTTGGGGGCAAGATAACTGTGGCTGTAAGTCTGACACATCATAAACTAGTACCTTTTCGTATTTTGCCTCTTCATCTATGCAAATCCAGTCTATTTCCTCCAATGGCATATTATAATACTCTGCTGTTTTTTCATCGACTTCAAAAAGCCCACATTTGGCTCCAGCTTCCAACGCCATATTCGCCACGGTAAATCTTTCTTCCATGCTCATTTCATGAGCCGCTTCTCCTGTAAACTCTAAAGATTTATACTGTCCTCCGTCGGCTTTAATATCTCCTAAAATTTTCAAAATAATATCTTTGGACATAACACCATTTTGAAGATGACCATTTAAAACAATTTTTATCGCAGAAGGTACTTTAAACCATAACTCTCCGGTTACTAAAGCAGCCGCCATTTCTGCCGTGCCTATACCGCTACAGAAATTGCCCGCTCCTCCATAGGTAGTCGTATGGCTGTCTGTTGCTGATGCGACTTCACCGGGCTTTGCATAGCCTGCTTCATGCATAATTGTATGACATATTCCCTCTCCTATATGGAGTTTTTTAATTCCAAATTTCTCTGCCAATTTCAAGCCGGCATTGTAATGATCGTAATCATTTTTTGCTACCGCTGTCGGCATACAATGGTCAAATATAATGCTAACCTTATCCGGATTATCAATTTTATCCACACCTATTTTATTTAAAGTATCCAGCAAATAAGGGGTATAAATATCATGAATCATAAGCATATCCGGCTTAGTCACAACAATATCTCCCGGCTCTACATGTTCCTTACCTGCATTTTTCTTCAGTAATTTTTCTGCTAAGGTATAACCCTTTTTCTTGCACTCTTCTTTCGTTAAGGGCTGAATAGTAAGTTTCGGATTCCCTTGCGCAATTCTTTGTTTTGTATCCTCAATTAGTCCTCCGTTTGCCACAATAGCAAAAAGATTTTCCGGAATAGCTCCTACTTTAAAGGATTTTCCATTCACAGCCACCGTTTGACTTTCAATATCTACTGTAACGATATCTCCACCTTCGCACACCTCTTGGATACCGTCACACTGGAGTAATAGAATTCCACTATTAAAAGCATTCCTAAAAAAAATTCTCGCAAAACTCTTTGCAATAATACAGCGAATTCCATTATGAGAGAGGACTGTTGCCGCCTGTTCACGGCTGGATCCACATCCAAAATTACTTCCCGCAACTAGGATATCTCCTGCCTGCACTGTAGATGCAAATTCTGGTTTTAATAACTCAAATGCATATTTTTTCATTTCTTCAATACTTGGAATAGTTCCTCTTTTTCCGGGAATAATGGTATCAGTATCAATATCATCTCCAAATTTCCAAATTTTCCCGCTAAATTTCTTTTCCATGATACCGCCTCCTATATCCTCTTACTTATGGCTGCAGCTATTACGCTTTCTACAGACGCAGTGTATACTTTTGCATCTTCGCATCCCATAGCTCCGGAAAATGTATAAAGTCCTGTTGTAATTAAGTTTTCTCCCGGACCCATAGCTCCCGGTCCCT